>CAYUPT010000221.1:0-6720 GCA_964446725.1 uncultured Bradymonadales bacterium
GCCGAAGTTGACGGTAGCAGGCTGCAACGTCGAGGGCGTGCTGGGCAAGGCGCGGCGACGAAGCGATGCCGGAGGCATCGTTGAGCGAGCCGCAACGCAGAGCCAGTGCGTTCTCGACGCGTCAGATGCACCGTCAACGAGTGCTCAAGGCGTATCAATAGATCTTGTTGCCGTCCTCATCCTTGGGCGGACATTCTTCCCCTTTGATGTCCGTCGCGTAGATCGAGAATTTGAGAGTCGCCGATGAATCGGCAAAGCGAGTCATCTGACCGTCTTGCCAGTAAAGGTCGTAGACACTGAGTTTAAACTGATACTCTCCGGCCTCACCGAGAGGCACGATGGCGCACTCCTTGACGGTGGAATTATCCTCCAGAAGGTACTCATCGTAGTCCTCGAAGTCGCAACTTCCCTCACAAAACGAATAGGGATCACTGGTCTGGATCTCCGTCAAGAGATCGGGGCCCCCGATGTGTTCCCAGTCGAATTCGACGGGATCACCGTCGGGATCGCTGGCCGTGGCGCAGACCTTGACCTCCGTGCATTCATGCTGGAATTTCTCGAGTTTCATACTGTCGATGGCCGGCGGATGATTCAGCGATGCCACCACATCCAGGGAGCCTCGCTCATCGCCGGAGCACTGGCTTATCAGCAGTACCTCTGTCGTCTCTCCATCGCGGACTTCCATGCCTTTGGCCGATGCCGTATCACAATCCGATGAGGCATTGCCGTTATTGTCGATGGGCTGGACGTCGACATCGTAACAACCGGCCGGAAGTGTGGTGAAATAGTCGGCAAAGAGGTGACTGGACTGCTCATCGAAGGGATCGTTTTCAAATTCGGGAATCATTCCCGGCAGTGTCAGATCCTCCAGTTCCTTGCTCTTCTGGGCCACAATCTCGGGCTCTTCGCTCTTGTAGGCCCCTTTGCACTCGGTAATGGTGTATTCAAAGCCCGCAACATCGGTGTCGCCCTGAAAGTCGACGACCAGCTGTGCACCGGTTTCCTCCTGTTGGTCATCGGGCAATGTCTCATCGTCGATATCGCTGCATCCGGTCACGACAAGCGCGACTGCAACCACGGCGAGCATACTGTATCTCGTCATCGTCATGATTTCCCCCTGTAAATGAACTCCGATCAGCTCGGATATGGTGGAACCAGGGTCTATCCGCTACAGGCCCCTGAGTTCCGAAAACTTACTTTCGTTACCAGCGCTCTTCGCCGAGTTCGCGCCCCTCTGATTCGTATTTCGACGAATCAATATCTTCGCACAATGGATAGACGGTTTCCGGCTTAAACTCCCCGTCCGGGCAGGTATATTCGGTCTCATCCCAGTGAAAGTCCGAGCAGTAGTATTCCTCGGGCCAGATCGGGATGCACTGCTCGCCGTCCTGGGAAGCCCGTTCAATTTCGCGTACCCCCTTGAAGTGGTGAAATAAACCGGTTTCCCTGTCGTAGCACTCCAATTCGATATCCCAGTTGGAGTACATGGGAAACGTCATCGTATCGCTCGACGAGCCACCGGTGAACTCCTCGACGCGCAGCGTTTGACCGTCGTCGTAGAATTGATCGTAGACCGACACCTCGAATTCGTAGTCGTCGTTCCACAGCGGAACGGCGCGCATACAACTGGTGGCCCGTTTTCCGTCAACCTCGGGGTCTGTGACCTCCAGGTCGAAACGCAATTGCTGTCCGGCGGTCTGTTCAAATTCAAACTCCATCGGATCTCCATCGGGATCGTAGGCGGTCACGCAGATATGGGCCGCCTCGCATTCGTGGACAAATTTCGATGGCTCGTAGTCGATGGATTCGATAACCGGCGGCTGGTTGAGCGCTCCGATGACGTCGGCCGCGCCCATTTTTGTGCCGTCACATTTGCTTGAGACCACGACTTCGGTCGTCTTGTCGGAGACGACAAAGACCTCCGAGGCAGCCACCACCGAGCAATCCGCCGATGGAGCATCGGAGCCGGTGACCGGCCGCACTTCGATGTCGTAACAACCCTCCGGAACCTCTTGAAAATGCTCGGCGAATTGGTGTTCTGACGCACCATCTACCGACAGGTCGACAAATTCCGGCGCATCCCCTGTCACCTCCGATTCCGGGAGGGAACTCGATACCTGGGCGACCACCTCTTCATCCTCGCAATCTCGAAACACATAGTCGAATCCCTCGACATCCATGGCCTCGTCGAAACTGACAACCACGGTCACCCCGGTCTCTTCTTCGGGTTCGGGGTCCGGCTCCTCTTCCGATGTCCCCTGCCCGCAACCGGTCCAGATCAGTAGTCCAACCATTACCACAACGCCCCCCAATTTTTTGCACATCGATATTCCTCCCTGGTGTTGAATTCCGCACATCGGGAAAGACCTGAACCCACACATTGTACTGTGGCAACACTTCCCCCGTGCAACTTACCTCCGATTATTCATGATCCGTCTTTCGCAGCTGGTCAGCGTCGTACTCCTTGTTCGTCCCCGAAAGTACTGCGTCACGACTCCCCTGAGCTTCACCTTCTGGGCTCTCGTCGCCGGGACCGATACCGCCCTGGTCTCGCAACGCTGACCTCGCTTCGTGACGCGGCATCACGAATAAGCCGGATTGTGGCTGCATAGAAACCTAAACCGCCAATTGTGTGGATCAATGAGAACAGTGGGAATTCTGACTACGTGATCGCCACCATACCGTCGTCATCGACGCTGGCTTCGACACAAAAAAAGCCCACTTCCAGATCGGAAGTGGGCTCTATAGTCGGGAAACCGCGATTGATCCCTCATCGGTTAACCGCGGTCACAATGGATGTGAATTACAGGTCCTCCTCGAATTGAGGACAGACGCCGGGACCGATCTCACCGGTATTGTACCAGTACAGCAACTGGGCCAGGTCCTTGGCCCGAACGGCATCACTGCCGTGCAAGTCGTCACTGTCCAGCAGCGCTTCGGCCTCTGCAAGGGCATCATCGACGGATTCCGTCGACTCCGCACCGACCTCGATATTGAGGTTGGCGACCACGTATTGCTGGGCGAGTTTGATCCATCCCGCCTTTTTACTGACATTCGATTCCACCACCTCAATCCAGGTGTAGTCACCCAGGACGGTGTCCTCATCGACCGGCCAGTACGCGACGTGACCGGCGTCATCGGCATCGGCGTTGAAGGTACGCCAGAACATCACCGGCAAGGTGCAATTCTCGACTTCACCGAGCACTTCTTCGACCGTTTTGTCCTCGTGAGGATCGGACTTCTTGAACTCACCGAGCACATCTTCGTCGGGCTCGACGAACTTCTTTTCATCTCTGTCATCGTCCTCGACTTCACCGAGCACGTCTTCTTCATCCTCTTTTTCGTCGTAGTCCTTCTTTTTGTCGTCTTTATCGTCCTCGACTTCGCCGAGCACGTCTTCATCCTCTTTTTCGCCGTAGTCCTTCTTTTCCTTTTCATCTTCATCGTCTTCGACTTCGCCGAGTACATCTTCGTCTTTGTCGGCGTACTCCTCGTCGGTCTTCTCTTTTTCTTCATCGTCTTCGACTTCGCCGAGCACATCTTCGTCTTTGTCGGCGTACTCTTTGTCTTTTTTGTCGTCCTCGACTTCGCCGAGCACGTCTTCCGGCGGGTCCTCACAGACCGCATGGACCGGGAAGCTCAGTGACGAGCGAGACTCGAAGTCATCGTCGAGATCGTCGACGCGAACCAATTCGCCCTCATCGTCTTCCATCAAATCGTAGGCGCTGACCTCAAATTCGTAGCTCGCCGTCCACCCGGGTGTCATTTCGATACACTCGGTGTACTCGCCGTTGTCCTCCGTCGACGATACGACTTCCAGAGCCCCCTGCGGGGTCGGTCCAGCCAGTTGCTCCCACTCAAACTCCACGGGGTCTCCGTCGCTGTCGACGGCGGTCGCGCAGACCTGGACCGAATCACAGTCGACGACTTTGGAGGGATCGAACTCAAGGACGGTCAACGTCGGCGCGAAATTGATCACGCCGAGGACGTCGAGACCACCCTGCACATCACCGCCACATTGACTGATCATGACGATTTCAGTGGTCTCGCCGGCTTCGACTTCGATTTCCTCGGCCGTGGCGGGAATGCATTGGTCGAGTGCCTGGCCGTCGGCATCGATGGGGACGATCTGAATATCGTAACAGCCGGCCTCCACCGACGCGAAGTAGTCGGCGAAATCGACCGACCCCTCGACGTCGAGCTCCATATTATCGTCGAATTCGAGCTCCGACAATTCGCGCTGTTCGCTGACGACCTCCTCGCCGTCACAGGTCTCGACGTCAAATCGGAGCATGTCGACGCCGGCCATCTCGCGGGCATCCATGGTCACGGCGATGCCCGTTTCCTCGGTATTTTCCGGATTATCTGGTGCCAAGTCGAATCCACATCCGCTCAGCGCGACGGCGCCTGCGCAGACAATAGCTAACCCCAAGTTGCTGTTCATCTGATACCTCCAAGACTTCTACCGGTACGGCCACATCGCGAATCGAACACCGATGTGGACCGGGATTGATGGACGGTCTGGCCGCCCGCGCGTGGCCCCCTGCTCTCAATTGTCGAGAGTCATGGCCTCGGCGCGGTGAACACCTCGAAACTGACGAGGTGAACCCGGCCAACCCTGATGATTTGGAAAGTCGCCGTTCCCCCCGGAACCGCAACTCCCCGATTCGTTCCAATCGCTGAATCGACGTGACATCGCGCCCCGTCGATTCCAGGCGATCCTCCGGAGGATCACATGCTGCATTCGAGGTCGGACCCGAAAACTCGAGTCGTCGCCTCTCGCTGATCTGGAATCTAATCATTGGCCCGGAAGCCCAAAATCATTCGCCCGCCATCTGCACGGACGACGACACCGGCCCTCAGCTGCCATCACAGCCGGTCCGAAGGCCCAATTCGACGTCGTCGGTGTCGCTAAACAACACGGTGGCCCCGCCGTTCGTCGTCTCCGCCCGGGCCGGATAGGCCGACAGGCTGATGTCCAGTGTTGGATCGCCGTCCACCTCCCAGCGAACGCAATCAACCCTGTGTAGCCCCGGCTGCTCAGACATCGTGGTCGTCGGCCAGGGGCCGAATTCTCTGGCGGTGGCGTAATCCCAGTAGGTCGCTACCTGAGAGCCCTCGCCGTAGATGGTGGCGCAGATATCGACGGACTCCGTACAGGTCTCCGGCGGCGTCTGTCGAAATTCGAGCATTTCGATTTGAAGCCCGGAGGCGATGTCACAGCGGCTGTACAAAACCACCTCCACCACCTCGTCAGCGCTGACCTCGATATCGCGCCCCGTCGCCCGGGTGCACCCCGTTGCCGGAGCGCCATCGCCACCGAGCAACTCGACACCGACGTCGTAGCAGCCCGGATCAACGTCGCGGAAATCCTCGATTAATGCGCCGCCTTCGACCGGCGACGGCGCTTGGCTTTCGGGCCACGAATCGAGCGGCGCCTCCTCACTGACAAGCGGTTCGTCGGCCTCGTTACAGGCGGTCACCGTCAGTCGCGCCGCCTCCACATCGGCACTGCGATCGCCATCGACGACAATATGTAATCCCCCTTCATCGACGTCGCCGACGCCGTCTCCGCCGTCGTCGTGATCGGAGCCACAGCCGACAACCCCCATCAACAGTGCCATCACCAGGATATACGACCCATCTATCGCTCGTGCCATCCCCCCTCCTTGATAGTTCGTCGATCATCGGGGCCCGCCGCCACCGACGTCGTGGTTCACGGCGGCGATAGGTGCACAACGAATCAGACGAAAATGACCGACCGCCCTCCACAGTCTATCGTCCCCCGACGTTCCATTGTCGACATCGGTGCAATAAACCTAAGCAGCTCGACCGTTGCCGACAGGTCACCCATTGCGGTCACCGGGGAACAACCATGTCGCCCGGTTTGCAACAATTTCCCCCGTGGCTTACGATGGCACGCGACCGACCTTCGAGAGGCGCTCAACAGAGTCGACCGTCGAGATTCGACGGCTGATGTTGGAACCGTATTGGAATCGCCCCGAGGTGATCGCTCGGGAATGATTGGACCGATATTTTCCTTGTGTAAACGCCGGTCCGAAGCCACCGGGTGCCCGTCGAACTCAAGTTTCTGGAGCTGCAGCCCTCATGAATGAGCGCGAACATGCCGTCCTCTCCCTCTTTTACGATGAGGGACACCGGGAAGTTACTCCATCGCTTCTGGCGTATCGGATGCGGATGAGTACCGGTGATGCCACAAAATTACTCGACGGCATGGTCAAACAGGACATTCTCGATCTGAATATCGACGACGAGGGCCATATCAGCTATCGGCTGCCGCCGTCGGAGCGCCACCGCATCGGCGAGCGACGCCAACAACAGCAGCAACAATCTTCGCCAAACCGACCTCAACCCCAGCAGCAGTCTTCGCCGTCGGGCCCATCATCGGGGTCGTCGCAATACCGGCAGACATCGACGGGCGGAGGGGGCCAGACGTCGCCTCGCGGAACGGACGCCACAGCCGGCCCTGGACCGCAGCACTCCTCATCGCACTCCGCAACCCGTCAAGGCGCTCCCGATGGCACCGATGGATCCGTCGCCTCCGGGTTCCAGCCCTCCAGCGACGCTCGCCCCTACCGGCCGCAAAACGACAGCGGTCCCGCACAACCACAATCCCAACAACCCTACGGCGACTGGTATGAAGATCAGTCGTCTCACGGACAGCAACAACCGCGCGGCGGACCACAACAGCAACAGCCG
>CAYUPT010000222.1:0-6696 GCA_964446725.1 uncultured Bradymonadales bacterium
CGACGAGCGCCGAGAGACGCTCTTCGAGTTCGCCTCGCCAGTCGGCGTTGGTGGGGCATCACCAGCTACCCAATCAAGCCCGCTACCAACTTCCTCCACCGCGGCGGGGCACCCATCCGGGCATAAAGGAGGTGGGGTCAACGCGGGATCGGAGTCTTCGCTTAGGCAACACCGGTTAACCCCGGTACCGTCGCCATTCGCCTCTCCAATCCTAATGCCTACGGGCTCCCGTTGGTCACCCGCAGCTACGATCCCGTGATGGTACGTCCAGGGCATGCGGCGGGTTATCGGCTCGGTTCGGTTCCGGGGGCATTCATCGCCCCCACTCACAAACGCAACGGAGCGCCGGGGGCATTCATCGCACACCCATCCACGAACGGAACTGATTTCGTAGCTCCCGGCTCTCCCGCTACCGCGCGGGTCGCCGGGGTCACCACAGAACATTGTGTGTGTTTGGGGACACAGAGCGTCACAACGGATCGATCGCAGTCCGACGGCTCAACTGCAGTTTACGGGTTGTCACAATGGAGGCCACCGTGTAAAAACGGACCATACGCAGCAACTCGCGGTCCGACATCCGGCGGCCGTGGGGGAATGACGTTGATAACTGTCAGTAGGAACTGGCCGACTCGTCGAAGTCGGTGAGTGCCCGCGCACTGTTGATTGGAAATCGACCGCCGAGGAGATGCCGTGTCCGAGTCGAAATGGCTTTATATGTTTACGACCTCCGGGTTGCAGCGCTTTATCTTTGCGACCCAGAAGCTCAAGGAGGTCATCGGCGCCAGTCAGCTCATCATCGATCTGACCGAGGACTATCTGGACACCGCGCTCCGCCAGGCGGGCATTCCCGCAGCTTCGGTGACCACGGTGCAGCGCGCCGGCGGCTCTGCGATTCTCGAGTTCTCCAAAAAGCGCCACGTCGAGACCTTCTATCAGGTATGGCCGCCGGTGGTCTCGGAGGTGGCGCCGGGGCTGGAGTTCCAGCAGTGGGCATCGCCGCTGACGAGCGACAACTACTTCGACGACTTGCAGCGCGGCTGGGACGCACTCAGCGCCGGTCGCAATATCGGACGACCGCCGGCCCCCGAGGTGGCACCGGTGGCCCTTCGGGCGCCGCGCACGGGCAACGCCGCCGTCGATCGCCTACATTACAGCGGAGAAGACGACGAAGAAGAGCAACTCATCGACGCCGCCAGCGCCCGCAAGCGCGACGCCTCAGAGCACAACGACGACGCCGCAGCCGGCGTCGCCCCCCGGGATATCGACGACGACTGGTGGGGACGGAAATGGGCCGTCGAGATGGGACAGATCGCCGACTACGACTCCCATATCGCCCTGGTCCACGCCGACGGAAACCGCATCGGCGGCTTCTTGATCGATGTCGCCGACAATATGACCCACTCCGGCCTCGATGCCGGCGATATTCGCGACTTTTATCGAATATTCTCCGACCAACTCGCGGAGGCCACAAAGCGGGCCGTCATCGACGCCATGAGCGCGATGCGCGACGGCGAAGACGACTGGGCTGAAGACCAGATCCCGGCCCGGCCGGTGGTCATCGGCGGCGACGATGTGACGCTGATCTTGCCCACGGACTGCGCGCTGGACGTCACCGAGCAATTCCTCCGGGCCTTTCGCGACCAGACGGCAGCGATGCTCGACGATTTGCGCGACGACTTCGGCGATCTGGACGTTCTCCGGGAACCGCAGTACCGGCATTTTACGGCCTGTGCCGGGATCACCTTCCAGAAACACAAATACCCGCTGGTCCAGGCCGCCGACCACACCGAAGACCTGTGCGGCTTTGCCAAGCGGCAATCGGCCGTCGACGACGGCTCCACGGCGTCGAGTCTGATGTTCCACCTCATCTCCGACAGCAGCTCCGTCGATTTCGAAACGCGGCTCCACCACAAATTCGTCGACCAGCAGTCGCAGATGCGAATCCACGCCGGGCCCTACGGCGTCGACGGCGACGGGCTGACACCGATATCGACACTGCGCGATGTCACGGCGCTATTGGACGCCGCCGATGTGGCCAATAACAGCATTCGAGAAGTCATCGACCTGGTCCACCGAAACCGCGCCGAGGCCCACAACGCCTTTGAACGGGCCGGGATGGTCGGTGGCGACGGAATGGATCGACTTCAGCAAACCCTGGAGAAGGCCCGCGATCAGCGGCGCGTCGACGACGAAGATTTCGACGAATTATCGTTCCTCCCGGACGCCGCGATTTTACACAAAATGGAGGCATCATGAGCGGAACCCTGGAATTCGACATTCGCGACTACTGGCATACCGGCGCCGGCCACGGCAGCGGGCGCGCCGTCGACGACTCGGTGGTGCGCACCCGGGCGGGACTTCCCAAGGTGCCGGGTCGAACCATCAAGGGTCTATTTCGAGACGCCGTCGCCCAGTGCGAGGAGCTGGACCAACTGCCGGCCGGCACCACCAGGCGCCTATTCGGCAGTGCTCTGGGGACCGACCGCTTTGAGACCGAAGCCGGGGTATTGGCCTTCGGCAGTGCCACGCTCTCCGAAGAGTGGGAGGACTACGCGCAGACCAAACGGGGCCAACGGCTGATGGCCGGCTTCTTTGAAGAGTTGGCCAGTACCGCCGTGGACTCCGACGGCCAGGCCGTGGAGGGCACATTGCGCTCTATCGAGGTCGCCGTGCCGCTGACGCTCAACGCCACCTGGAAGACGCGTCGCGGCGGCGACGTATCGGCGGCGCGACGAGCACTCGAGACGGCCGCCCCCTTGATCCGACGCCTCGGCAAGAACCGCTACCGCGGCCTGGGCCGCGTCTGTGTCTCCGTCCACTGAGGAGCTGATGATGCAACGACAATGGTATCGCATCCATCTGAACGAACCGGTCATCCTTTCGGCGAGCAGCACCACCGAGGGTGCCCACAGGACCCTGGATTTCATTCCCGGTCGGGTCCTGCTCGGCATTGCCGCCGGCGAATTATACGCCGACCTCGGCGACGAGGCCTGGCGCGCCTTTCACTCCGGCGATATTCGCTACGTCGACGGCCTTCCCGAAAGCGACGACGGCGCACCATCGGTGCCGATGCCGATGTCACTGCACCACCACAAGCGAAGCGACGACGAGACTGTCTACAACCACGCCCGGCGCCGCGACAAATCCCGTGAACCGGACGTCCAATACGTCCAGTTGCGCTCCGGATGGATCGGCGTCGACGGCGACCACCGGCCACAGCGATTTTCGGTCCGGCGGACATCGACGATCAAGACTGCCGTCGACACCAGTGACGGAGTCACGCCCAAAGAGGGACATCTCTTCGAGTACGAAGCCATCGGCGCCGGTCAGAGCTTTATAGCCCGCATCGACGCCGGCGACGACGTCGATGCCGAGCTGCTGGAAGCCATCGACGACGCCATTACCGGCGAGCGGCGCATCGGTCGCTCCCGAAGCGCGGAGTTCGGCGCGGTGACCATCGAGCCCATCGACGCCCCGGCGACGGAGGGCTACGAGGCGTCGCCGAAGCGCTCGGACTACGTCAATGTCGTGCTGGTCACCGATCTGGCGGTGGGCACCGATAACGCCGGCCTCCGGCAATTCCCGCCGCCACCGTCGGAGTTCGGATTGCCCGACGACTGGACACTGGACCTGGATCACTCCTTTATTCGCCACCGGACCTACGACCGCTTCAACGGATATCGCTCCAGTTTCGATATTCAGCGCCAGGTGCTTCGGCGGGGCAGTGTATTGACGTTTGAGGCCTCCGATACGCCAATCGACGTCGACGATGTGAAGGCCCGGATGGAGCGCGGCGCCGGCGTCGACCGCCAGGAGGGACTGGGTCAATTCATCGTCCATCCCCGGTGGCTCGACCGCCCCGAATTGACGCCCGAACAAGTCCCCAGCGACGGCGAGGAGCGCTCTGCAGCGTCGGGTTCGCCGCCCGACGCCGGGCTGGCGGCGGCCCTCGAGCGACGAGCACCCCGGCTGGCTCCCGACCAGCGGCGCGCCGTCCGCGACGACGCCAAAAAAATCGCCGCCTTTTGCACCAATAATGACCGGTCGACGCCGGGACCTTCGCAGTGGTCCAGAATCCGCTCCTGGGCGAGCACTGCCGAGCTGACAGATCGCAATATCCGACAACTCGTCGGTGGCACGACCGGTCAGTTATCGCGGGGTTGGCAGACCAAATACGGCGGCGAAGAGCTGGGCTCGTTCGTCCTTCAATACGGTCAGGAAAACGGACGTGCGCAACTGATCGAATTGGCCCATCTGGTGCGCCGAAACATCCTCCAGCAACGCAATGAGGAGACGACATGAGTCTTCCGATCCGAGCAGTCACTCGCGTCACCGTCGAACTCCAGGGGCCGTGCAATATCGGCACCGGCGATACGACACTCGACAGCGACCGGCCCTTTGTGGTCGACGCCAACGGCCTTCCGGCCATTCCGGGGACGACCTGGGCCGGATTGCTGAGGGCCGCCGTGAGGCGTCGAAAAGGCGGCGACTACGCCGCCCGCTGGTTTGGCGGCGAACGGGCCACCGACGACCCGTCGGCCAGCCGCGTTCGCCCCACCTGGGGACGCGTCCACAACAGCGATGACCGAGCCGTCGACGGTATGCTCGACGACAGCGAGCTCAACGACAACCTGCTATCCTATCTTGCCGGTGGCGAAATTCGCGATCACGTCCGCATCGGCCATCACGGCGCCGTCGACGAGGACGGAAAATTCGACCGCCAAGTCGTGCCGAGAGGGGCTCGATTTAGCTTCGACATCGAAATCGCCGCCCCGGCGGCACAATCGGAAGACGTCGAAGCGCTGCGAGACCTCCTCCTATCGGTACTGGCCGGTCCAAAGACCCGACTCGGCGCGTCGACGCATTCCGGTTTCGGCGCCTTCGACGTCGTTCGCGCCTGCGGCGACATCTACGACCTGCAACAGGACGCCGGATTCGATGATTACTCGGCATTTCCCGTCGACCTCAGCGCCGACGTCGACGCCGCCGAACTTCAGTGGACGCCGGAGTCCGTCGACGACGCCGATATTGCCGAGATTCCCATCGAATTGACGCCGGAGACATTTTTCGCCGTCTTTCGCAATGTCGTCGACGACAGCGATTCCGCGCCGGATATGGCGCCGGTCACGACTCGTCCCGTCACGTGGAATCGCTCGCTGGGCTCGCCAGAACGCACCCCGAATAAGTACATCCCGGCGACATCGCTAAAGGGCTCGCTGTCGCACCGCGTGGCATTTCACTCCAATCGCCTGCTCGGGAATTTCGCCGGCGACAATACAGACCCGGAGGATGTGACCGGCGAAAACAACCCGGTGATCCGCCGAATCTTCGGCTACTGTCACGACTCGTCAAATGGCGACGAAGCCGATAGCGAGGACTCGGGCCGCATGGGAACGGTGCTGCTGGAAGACGCCGAATTACCGCGCGGACTCCGGGGCACTCACCAGATGATTCATATCAGCAACGACCCGTTTACCGGCGGCGTCAAAGACCAGGTCCTATTTTCCGAAGAGGTGGTCGAACCGGCGGACAAAACCATTGACGTGACGCTGCGCATCGAATCACCCGGAGAACTTCGGGAAATCGACTGCCACGCGCTGTATCTGGCGCTGGAAGATATCACCAGCGGACGGCAAACAATCGGCGGCGGCCAGGCCCGAGGTCACGGACATTTTTCGGGTGACTTCGACTGGCCGGCGGAGCAGCTCGCATTCGACGAATTGGAGGAGTTATGAACGCCACGGAAACCATCGACATCGTCGACAGCGTCCTCGCCGGGGTGCCCGGCAAACAGCGCAGCTCTTTTGAGCCGGGCCGACTCGAGGTGGACGCCGAAGACGTCGGCGAAATCGACGAGGCGCGCCGACGGATCGTCGACTTCGACGCCACAACGGGCTGGATTCAAACCGCGTCGGATATCGTCACGCCGGAAGCGTTTGAGCAGACGACGACGCCGGTGTTGTGCGCCGAGTTGGCCCACGGACAGCGCAGTCTCCATATTCGACAAAACGGCGCCGGGGGCTGGACATTCTACACGATTGACCGGCGAGAAAGCGCCGACGGTTCCATCATCCGCACCACCGATATTCTGGCCAAAGAGCCCTTCGGCCCGCGACTCCACTACGAGGTCGAGTGGCGCCCATCGACCTCCGAGAATGAACTGCAATCCCTGCGTGCACACACTTTCCGTCTGGTTGGGGAATCGACATGAGCAGAAGTAGCCAAAAGAGCATCAAAGCGCCGTATAACTTCGTACCGCCGGCGCCCTTCGTGTACTTTCCCGAGTGGCACGACCGCGTCAGCCACGACGTGCCGTTTGCCGACGGCTACTGCGGAAAATTCACATTGGTCATCGACGCCGAGACCCCGATCTACACCCAGGACGACCAGGCCAGTCGCACCTACGAGGACCACGAGCCCAAGCCCTTCTTAAACCGCGACGGCCAGCCCTTTATCAAGGGCAGCTCCATCAAGGGGATGCTGCGCAATGTGGTGACGATTGCCTCCTTCGGCAAAATGCGGCGCAGCGACGATCGCCACTTTCCGTTTCGAGACGTAGACTCCAGCGAATACAAACAACGCATTCGAGGCGTCAAAGCGGGCTGGCTGATGCCCGACCAGTCCATTGCGCCCTGTAAATTCGGTCGCACGCGCCTCGACGACCTGGAGACCCTTCAAAAACGACGCGGAAATAAC
>CAYUPT010000223.1:0-6690 GCA_964446725.1 uncultured Bradymonadales bacterium
CGTCGGGATGGTCTGTCGTACCGCTGATGGTCTATCTCGCATCGAACCACGGCTCCGGAGGGGGAACCGACAGAAATACGTTATTTCTCGACGTCGAGCGAAGCGAACTGGGCCGGGGGGACCGCCCGGACGTGGTGATTCATTTTCATCAGCCGGCCTACCACTACTTCCGTATTCCCATGGCGGAGATGCCCGAACACGGAGAGCCCGATATTACCGAGCCGTTCCAGAGAGACGAGGTCTTTGCCGCGGACATAAGTTTCGACGATGGGACACCGCAACTCAGTGGCCTAGCCAGAACCCACTGTCGCGAATCGGCGCCGGACGCCGGCGGGATGAGCGATGTCGAGCCCTTCGATGCCGGTCGCATCGAACTGGCCGCCGGCAACGCCGACGCGATCCAGGTGGAGTCGCCCACGAAGTCCGGCCTAGTGGAACTGGAGATGCCCGAGGAGTATCCGACGCCTCGGCAACGCTGCGGGGAGTGACTGGATCGTCGGAATTTCCACCATCGGCAGTATCGGGCGGCGGTGGCCCACACCATCTGTTAACAAGACGAAGAGTCCACCGGAAGCAGCCGTTGAATCAATTCACGCAGTTCCACGGCGAGTTCCCGACGTTGTGTCGCCGAAGCGAGGTTTCGGTTCAGGTTCACGAACATCGCGTGGATGCTGGGAGATGTCGATGCACCGTCTTTTCGAGGCAAATCGAAGGTCTGTTCCGGTACGTCGCTGTTCGGGCCGGGATAGAGAAGTACGTTGTGGCGCGCTTCGTAGTTGTGGGCGTAGGCGAAGAGTTGAAATAGGGCGTTTCGGGTGACGCCACAGCGCGGTGACTTCGTCGGTGATAGACGGGTCCACTTGGTGTCGATGACCAGCCGTCGCTGGGCTCGCTCAATGACGATGTCGGGAAGCAGACGGAGGGTGCTGTCTCCGTCCCGTCGGGGGGCGTATTCCGGTCCCGGATCGGCAGGAGCCCGGTAGACGAGATGCTGAAGTCGAGGCGGCGATTGGGTGTGGATTCGACAGTCGGCGAGTTCGTCGCGGAGAACGTGGCGGGCGAGGAACTTTGCGACGAATTTTTCGTATATCGAATTCATGTCGAATAACAGCGAGAAGGTGTTGCGGTCCCCGGCGCGGCCCGTCGGTGCATTGCCGGCGAATAGTAGTCGGCAGAATTCGAAGAGATCGGCGAATCGCTCGTTTTGGCGATTGATGGTCACATCATCGAAGAGATGGGAGCCGACGGGTACGTCTTCGACTCCGTCGAGAAACATCAGGCACATGCCGAGTTGGTCTTCGGTTCGCCTGGTTCTTGTCTGTTTGACGAGATGCCGACAGGCCGCCTTGAAGATGCGACTGAGGGTCGTGTCCGGCGAAAAGCGGGAGTGTTCGACGGCAAAGCGGTCTTTCCGCGCCAGATTGTCGGTGAGCTGCTGACTGAATTGCAGTTTTCCCTTCAGCGTGGACAGATTTTCTCGTTGCCGGATGTATGAGCGGGGGCGGCCGCGGTTGAGTTCGAAGTGAAGCTGGTCGGCGAAGATGGCGATGAGCGTTTCGTGAAGAGGGGCGTTTGCCGCCGTCTGTTTGGCCAGATCCCGTTGCCGAAGCGGTACTTTACCGGCGACGGTGAGCATGTAGACGAGGTTCTTGCGGCTGAAGTGCTGGCCTTCGGTGTTACCGGCGAGGTTGTCGGGGGCGACTTTCGGCAAGATCTCGACGGAGAGACCGGGGACTTGCACGACGCCAACCCACTGCTGGGCGACGGCGTAGTTGCGGTGCCACTCGAAGATTCGCATCGAGTCGGAGGCTGCGCGACGGTCGTCGAAACGGCGCAGTCGCCGGAAGTGGGTGTCCGACACGAAGCGTCGGTAACAGTCTTCTCGTGCGTTTCTCGACGACTCGGTGCCCCGGCGTAGTTCGCCATATTCGTGCAGGGCGATGTTTCTCACGACGCGCTCTCCGCGGTGTAGTAGTTCGCCTCGTAGCGCTGCAGGTGGTCACCCGACAGGATTCCCTCAAAGAAGGGTTTCAACCTGGCGACGTCCAGTGAGCGGTCGGCAAATTGCTCGCTGATGATGAATCGCTGCTGGTTGCGAAACTCGTCGTGGCGCATACCGAGAAGATCCTCGTCGAGCAGGGGGATTGCGGAGACGACAGGCGAGTCGTATCCGTTGCGACTGACCCCATGGCTGTCGTCGCGCGCCGGAGCTCCGCGCTCGTCGTAGGGACAGCCGAGTGCGAGGCAGAGCCGGTCCCAGGCGTCGTAGAAGTACTCCTGGAGAAGAGGGATGACCTCTTCGAGAAACACCTGCTGGAGGGTCTTGTAGCCCTTGACGTCGAGGAAAAACGTATGCCCCACGCGATGGTCGGCGTCGTAGAGAAACTCAATGCGAGCGTTGATATTCTCGAAGATTGCGATCACGAGATTGATGAAATCTTCTTTTCCACCGTGGACGTCGTTTGGAATTGATGTCTGTAGGGTATCGCGAAGCACGTTCCAGTTCGGGAGCATTGGCTCGAACCGGAAGCGTCGGCGAAGTGCCACGTCCATCAGGGCAATGGAGCGGTCGGCCGTATTCATGGTTGCGACAATGTGGAGATTGGGAGGTACGGCAAATCGCTCTTTTGAATAGGGAAGGGTCACGACCAATTCGTCCGGTTCGGTCAACCGCTTCGACGGCTCCAGCAGGGTGATCAGTTCGCCGAGGATTTCACTGATATTGCCGCGATTGATCTCGTCGATGACGAGGACGTACTCCGGGACGTCTTCATAGGAAAGGGTGATCTCTTCCTGGGGGCCTTGAGCGAGAATATCCTTCAGTATTTCGATGCGCTGCTGGTGCTTCAGTTCTCGCGTTGCGCTGCGCGGTTCCAACTCTCTAGCGAGTTCCAGAAGCGCGAAGTGGACCGCCCAGAGGATATGGCCGTGACACCCTCCGCCGGTACCCATTTCGTCGGCGATGATCCCGGAGACGAGTTTGTAGGTGTAGTCGCCGGGGTTGTCGCCGATGACCTCGCGGTTTTTCCACAGTGCGCGGGCGTAGCTCTTGCTCGCTCCGAGCGAATTGTCGTCCAACTCGGCGCCGCCGCTTCGGTCGTATACACGCCGGGCTCGCAGGTTGTTCTGGGAAGTGGCGGTCAAGGCATATCGCTGGTTTTTGTAGTTATCGATGGTGTAGGGAAGCCCGTCGTGGTCTTGTGTGGCGCGGACCTCTTCCAGTAGATGTTGCCACAGCGTCTCGAAGTTGTGGTCGCGCTCCGATAGCTCGATGCCTTCGGCGGCGGCTCTAAGTGCCATCTTTTTGAAGGCACCGGCTTCACAGCGGTAGGCGACTTCGTCTCGTTCCTCGTTCGTATCGTCGACCATCACCGGCCGGATGCCCTCCACGAACTCCTCGTAGGCAAAGGACTGGTGAAAGGTCAGAAATTCGATTCGACCTTCTCGGTGCAGACGGCGATACTCTCGCTGGATCTCGTCGTCTTCCATTCGAGTGTCTGGCCGCAGGCAGAGTTCGACGGCGCGGCGGTTCGTGCTCCAGGTCTTTCCAGTGCCGGGTGGGCCAAATAAGATGACGTTGCGAGTATCTTCCAGGAATGTGGACTGCAGGGGAGCATCCGATGCCGAGCCCGCCTCGATGTCATCGTCGAGGTCAGTCGGGGGAATGGAGTCATCGCCGCCGATGATCGGGGCGTTTTGAATCTCCTCAAATGTTTCGCGGTCGAGTTTGATAAACGTCGACCGCCAACCCGGCTGGTCGACCTCGTGGACGTTCGTGTCGTTCCACTCGATCGGCATTCGGTGTTTGTACTTGTCGGCGTCGTCCTCGAAGTAATACGAGCCGGTGACCACGCCGATCCCCACCACTCGGCTTGTCCCCTGATTGGCGACCACGACGTCGCCTTCGCTCATTTGAGAAAAGCGCCAGACCTGATTCAGTGCACTCGTAGTCAGATCCTCGTCGCCGGCGACCAGTTCGTCGCGGCGCGCCTGAAACTCCTGGTGGCTCATCTCGGAAAGGTCGCCGAGCATATCCCAGCCGATGGCGATATAACCGCCTTCGCGACATCGGGGCCAGATCTTCGCCCGACTGCCGGGCGAGACCTTCCAGAAGTTCTCGCTGGGCGGGGTGAAGTCGAAGTCCTTCTCGGCTTTTAGCCAGTGGCTCAACATGTCGAAGATGTCTTCGGGACTCCTATCTTCGAACGGGGGGCCCGAGAGTATCTCCCGAGCGGATTCAGCCAAGCGATGGTATCTTTTATTTGCCTCGGGATAGTCCCTTAGTTTCTGACTAAAATTGGTGAGCGCGAAGTAATTGAGCGCTCTTCGCGACTTGTTGTTGATGAGACTGAATATTTCGGGTCGAAGCGCGTTTAGAATCGGCGTCAGTGTTCCCGTCTGAAATCCGGTACTCAACGGACTTGCGGAGAATTCCCGACAGGCCGAGGGCAACTCCTCTGGTTCATCGAGACAGCGCCGAACGAAGGCCAGGATTTCTTCGGCCACTTTCGGCCAGTCCTCCGGCTCGGTCCACCCACTTCCCTCGTACCAGTCCTTGATGTCTCGCGAGATGGACGGGGCGATGTGAATCCAACGGCCGGTCTCCCGGTTGTGCTTTGAATCCATGTGTGGGAGTAGCCGCTCGAGCACCAGATCCGTGACGTCTTCGCCGCGCTCGTCAGCCTCGACGACCGTCACAAAGTTTTTCCGAGCCTCTTGCCGTACCGCGTCGAAGCGATCGAGATGTGATTGCCAGTCGTAGGATTCGACACACTCTTCGAGTAATTCGCCGAGTTCTCGCTTCCGCGACGGTGGCAACGCGGCTCGTCGGGGCGGAGGTGAGATGTCGACAGCAAGCTGGGGGAAGTGTTCGACGAGCGTATCCCACTCGTCTCCGGTGACGGGAAAGTTCGTTTGTTGGTGGTAGTTGAGAATCGACAGGCCAGCCAGGGCCTCGATGGAGTTCAACTGTTCGTAAAGTACCGGTTCGTCGAGAATCCTTTCGATCCGAAGTGGAACGGCGAACTCCGCGGCCCCTAAACCACTGCGGCGTCGGAAGACATCTCCGTTTATCCGCGCTACACCGTAGATCCCGCGTCGCCGCTGGCCACCACCGCTCGCCGACCACAGTAGCACCACGTCACCGTACCCCACGGCGTCGCGGTACTGATTGACGTTCCAGCCCTCCTGGTCGCCGACGTCCATGTCCTGAAGCTCGGCCGGTAAATCGTAGCGGTCCGGATGAGCCTGAAAGAGCCAGATCGAGTAGTCTTGGGTACCCATAGTCGCATTACCGCTGAGTCGAGTATAATCAGTGAGGATGTCTCGATGGAGGCGGATTGTTGACGTTGGTGGTGGAGACTGCAAGGGGCGGGGCTTACGGAATCGAAGTGTTACCCGGATGCCGAGTTCGAGACGAAATGTCTGGAGCCAGGAGCTCTCCGCCTCTCGGCAGTGTCATCCCGGGCCGGATACCCCGATGGAGCCGAGAGGCTTCCAATGAGTGAGATGTCTCGATGGGGGCGGTTTGTTGATACTGGTTGTGTAGATTACAATTCCGCATGGTCAGCTCTCTTGGGTCTGACAAAAGATCGCTGGGAAATCGAATGAGTTTCGTACTGGGGCTGAATAATGAACGTTGGGAGAACGTGATGCGGCATTGGACGGTATGGATGCTCTCTTTGCTGTTGTTACCTGCGGTGGCGATCGGCGGTGAAGAAATTGAAGGCACTGGTTCGGATGTCGATACGCCGGAGTTGGTCGAAATCGAACCCGACGAGTCGGCTCTCGACTACATGGGGGCGGTCTGCGATGCCGAGCCCCAAATGGTGCAGAGCGATGAGGGGAGTACACCTGCCTGCACTTCCTGTCCCGATGGGAGCTCTGCCAGCGATGGTTCTCTTCGGTTGATCGGTGGCTACGTCGGTGACTTTTCGGGAGACGGTCAGCGGGAGGCGATACTGGCAACGGAAGGGTGCGGTGGAGGATTTAACTTTCGCCATTCCACCGTGGTGCTGCGAGAAGTCGACGGTGACTGGGAGATGCTCGAGTACAACGACGCTACCAACATCGAAAGCTGTGAGCCCACTCGGACATCTCAGGGAGAGAGGCTTTTCTGTCAGTCCACCGACGTCAGCCAGGGATACGCCACGACCTCGGTGGTACTGCGCGCCGTTGCAGATGGCTCCCTGGACGCCGAATCAGTGACTGAACTCCATGACTTTTCGGGAGCGTGCAACTTCGACGGCGAGTTCAAGCGCACCCTCGAAGAGCAGACCATCGACGATGTCGACGGCGACGGAAACACCGACATTGTACTTCAGATCCGAAGTGCAACCGGTCGATCCGTCGTCGGTGGAATTCCGGCCGATGAGCGCTGCGATCGCGATAGTTACGAAATTACCGAAACGGAGATGGTGGAAGCCTGGAAAATCGGCCCCGAGGGACTCACCGAAGTCGAGGACGTGGACGAGTTGGAGGAACAGGTGGAGTGAGAAGCGGGATAACACGGGCTTACACCCGTGGCTGTTTTGGTCGCCGCCTGGACCCCGGCGGCGAGGTGCTCGGAAGCCGAGGCATCCTGCGCAAAGGTGTGTTGTCGGTATGGGGTATACCCAGGGCCTTGCGCAGACGCCGGTTGTCGGTCGGAGCGATGATGGAGACGGAGGCGTCCACGCCTTCGGCAGTGTC
>CAYUPT010000224.1:0-6672 GCA_964446725.1 uncultured Bradymonadales bacterium
CGTTCGACGGGATCGACGGACGCGCCGCCCTGAACGAAGGCGAAAAATAGCCACAGCAGTCCGGTGCGAGCGAGCAGCGAACTCGATTGTCGCCGATCCGTATCGCCGGCTCGAGGATGCATTATCGCCCGATATAGATCGGGAAATACGAGGGCCGAAATACCGAGTCCAATATCGAAGAGCGTCAGTCCCACCAGGGGTAGTTTCGTCGACTTCAGAAGCTGTCGTGCTGCCTCGCGTTCGCGGCGTTGAAACCAGGGCAGGATGTCGTCCAGGCCCTCATCGAGAGACCGGGGCGTCCATTGGAGCTGCGTTCGGGCCTTTTGATTCGAATAGAGGCGATCGATATCGCGGCTTGAAAATAGCGATGTTTCGGTATCCGGGCGCTCATCGGGGGGCAATGCGCCGACCCGGCGCATGAGCGTCTCCAGTGTGTCGACGAGCCAGTCCGGTAGTTCCACTCGCGGACCGGGGATTCCGGTCTTTGTCGAAAGGCGCTCGAGGAGATCGCCGATGGTTGTCGGAGTTCCACTGATGAGATAGCGCTCGCCGAGTTCACCGTCTTCGTAGGCCCGTCGAAGACCGCGCGCGGCATCGTCGACGTGAACAAAGGAATGGCCGGCGTCGGCGGCGATATGGGCGACGGCGCGGTGGGCCAGATGGTGTTCGATGAGATCGGCGACCAGATGCTCCCGGCCCGTGCCGTAGACGGTGGATACGGGGACATCGACGATGGGGGCACCGTCGTCGAGCCGGTATTCCACAATGCGGTGGGCTTCCCAACTGGCGCGCTCGTAGGAACTGGAAAATTGGCCGTCGTGTTCTTTCGATTCGTCGCAGACGCGTCCGGCGGTGTCGCCGAGGGCAATATCGGAGCCGGCATAGACGATACGAGAAATACCAGCGTCGATGGCGGCGTCGATAATTCGGCGTGTTCCGTCGACGTACGAGGCGAGCAAATTGGCGAAGTCGTCGCCGGGTCGACAGGTCGTGGCGATGTGGAAGAGTCCATCGACTTCGCCGAAGAGGTCGCGAAGCCCGGTGTCATCGAGTTGGTCAGTCGCCTGAATTTCAGCGCCCCGGGCGGCGAGGTCCTGGACGGCCGCCGGATCGGAGACGAGAAGGCGAAGTTCGTAGTCTTCATCCAGAAGGTGAACGGCGAGGTTTCGACCGACATAGGTCGAGGCGTTGGTGATGACGACGGTATCCACGCTGTTCTCCTGCGATACGAATCGTATTGATGTTCTCGCTTTCAATCACGGCAACGTCGAGTCGGCTCAGGCGAGCTGTTGAATATCATCGGCGGGCTATTTCGAGAAGGGCGCCACAGAGCAGGACGTGATAGAGCAGGATGGTAAAATTTTTGAGTTCCACAATATCGGTGATATCAATGAGTGGAGGAATTGGCGGCGACGCTGCCGAGAGACGGAATAGACATGGATGTAGTGGAATCTGACACGGAGGTCAGGGATGGATGAACAGCGAAAGCAGAGCCGAATCAACTGCGATATCATTCTCAACAAGGTCGAGGACGGGCATACGAATGTGTGTCGCGCCGAAGACCTGTCACTGGGGGGAATGAAGTTGCGTCGAGTCGCCGAGGGATACGATCCCGACGGAGATTCGATTCAGCTGCAATTTGCACTGCCGGGGCAGGAAGAACCGCTCTGGGTTAGCGGCGAGAAGGTCTACGAGGCGGATGGACATATCGGTGTCCGTTTTACCAATATCTCGCACACTGATTTCATTCAGCTTCGAGACTGGCTTCGGGAGCGCCAAAAGCCAGAACCGGGTAGTGCACTGGCGGTGTGATTCGGCAAGCCGCCGAAAAACAAAAAGCCCCGCCGCGGCCATGGAGGCCGCGGCGGGGCTTTTTGTGTGGTATGAGGCGCCACGGGACGCCTCAGCCGCAGGTTACATTACTCGGAGCGCAATCCGACAAATCCAATGGCGAGGCTGATCAGCCCGTTGACCATCAACCACGCTCGATCCAGCAGGCCACCGGAGCCGGGAATCCAGGAGACATCGGCGGTCATGGCCACAGTCTCGATAAGACAGAAGGCGGCGACGCCGAGTCCGACTCCGCAGGCGATATTTCGGCCGTCTCGTTGCCCCGCCATCAGTGCGTAGGCCCCGAGGGGAAGAATAAAGCTGGCGGCGATGGGATTGGTCGATGCACCGAGTCCGAAGAGGAAGGCCACCGTCGTGGCCGAAGCCCCCACAGTGGCGACCTCTTTGATGCTGTGGTCGAATTGGTCGCGCCGGCGCAAGCCGAGTAGAGCCAGAAGGACCAGGATGGCAGCACCGGCCATGCGCGTCAGGTCCATGGCACCGACGGCAGCGAGGAGACTGTCGTCGTCATCGTCTGCCGAGACCTCGACGAGGCGCGGTTCGCAGTCGAGGGCCTGCCACTGAGGCTGGCTGTCGTCGGTCATCTGAGCGGCCCGCTGCGCGGCGCGGTCGACTTGCATAAAGCCGGCGCCGTAGCGCTGGGCGTATTCATCGTCGTCGTAGTGCTCGCGCATCGAGTCATCGGCCGTCGAACGCAGCACGTCCTTGATGGCCTCCGGCTGGGTGACGCCGGCGCTGTGAACGAGGGCGGCACCGGCGGCGACGTGTGGCGTGGCCATGGAGGTGCCCATATACAGCGCAAATTCGTGTTGCGACGGATTGTTGCGCGGATGGGTCTCCTGGAGGATTCCGTCCGGTCGGCCGTCGTCGTTCTGGTCGACCCGGGTATTGCCGCCGGGGGCGGCGATTTCGACGAAGTCACCCCACTGCGAATAGAAGGTGGTGTGCTGGTCGTACTGGGTGGCAGCGACGGCAAAGGCCTCTTTGAAGGCCGCCGGATAGCTCGGCGCCTTTTTGCCGGAGTTACCGGCGGCGGCAACGACGAGTGTGCCCTGGTCCTGGGCGTAACTCAGCGCGCGCTTTAGAACCAGGCTCGGCAGGGGACCGCCGAGGCTGAGGTTGATGACGTCGGCGCCGTTGTCGGCGGCGAAGCGGACGGCGTCGGCAATATCGGAGACCGAGCCGAAGCCGCGGTCGTTGAGGACGCGAATGGGCATAATTTGCGCGTCGTAGGCGAGGCCGGCGACGCCGTAGCCGTTGTCGGTGGCCTGGGCGATGGTGCCGGCGACGTGGGTGCCGTGGCCGTGGCCGTCGTAGACGAAGTCCGAATCATCGACGAAATCGTAGCCGGCGACGGTGGGCGTATCCTCCAGGTCGGGACCGACTTTGACGCCCCGTTCGGCGTCGTCTTCGACGGTGACGCCGGTATCAATGACGGCGACGGTGGTTCCCTGGCCGGTCGACACATCCCAGGCCTGCTCGGCACCGACCTGGGTGAAGTTCCACTGGTACTGGTACAGCGGGTCGTCGGGGACGAAATCGGCGGTGCCGAAGTCCGGGCTGTCGCCGGTCGAGATGGTGTCATCGGTGGCGCCGAATCCGGCGGTGTCAGCGGCGTCGACGTCGACGGACTGGCCGGTGAGGCGATACTCGAAATTCTCTTCGATATGCAGAAGCTTATCCGAGGCGTCGCTGGCCCGGATGCAGTCTTTGATGTAGGGGACGGCGCCCTCTTCGACGGCGGCCACAAAGAGATTGGCGTCGTCGCTAAACACGCTGTTCAGGCGGGCGTCGAGGCCGATGGACTCGGTGTAGGCGACGATTTCTTCGTTGGTCAACTCATCGTCGAAGTCGAGAACGACCTCGTCGTAATCGGGATTGGTGTCGAGGATTTCGAGATCGTGGGGAATCTCGTCGAATTGCGACAGGTCGACGGGCTCCACATTGTCGGTCGTCGGCGAGGCGCCGTCGAGGCACTGCTCAAAGGGGGCTTTGTCGGCGATGTCGACGGTGTCAGCATCGGCACCCTGGGCGACGGCGGTCGACGACAGGGCAACGACGGCTCCAACGGCAATGGCCGCCGGTCCGAATCGGCGAAGTGTAGGTAGGCGCATCATTCGTCCAGGTCCTGGGTTGAGAAAAAAGCGATAGCAGCCGCCGAGGACGGCCACCGGACAACCACATCTACAAAACCAATGTAACCACCGGAAGCATTCCCGGCAATCCCCGCGGTGTGCCGACAACTATAGGCGATCGACCGCCGTCGCTAAAGCCGACGGGGCTCACTACAGCGCGTC
The DNA here is from genome assembly GCA_964446725.1 of uncultured Bradymonadales bacterium. GTDB lineage: Bacteria > Myxococcota_A > Bradymonadia > Bradymonadales > Bradymonadaceae > SLJM01. The sequence goes on from CAYUPT010000224.1 coordinate 4,149, forward strand.
TTTGATGCGATTGGTGCGGTCGCGGGCCCGCTGTTCGGCGACATCGGCGACCGACGGGTGGTTGTCGGCAAATTCGATAAACCGATCGCGCTCATAAAACAGGACATGGGCCGGGCCGGAGGTGACGGCCGTCGAGAGCGCCGGTCTGGGATTGATCAACCCGATCTCGCCGACCATATCGCCGGGCTCGAGGGTCTCGATGGTGATATCCTCTCCGCGCTGATGGCGCATGACGTCGACGGTGCCGTCGAGAATAATGTACAGGCCGGGGCTGACTTTGTCCTGACGGACCAACACCGTCGGGTCCTGGAGCCGGAGTCCGGTCAGCCGACTCGCCAGTTGTTCGAGGCGGTCGTCGGCGACGGAATCGAACATCGGGTGGTGGTCGAAGACCCCTTCGGTCAAGCCGTGGCGATACAGGGTGGCGAGTCGATTCGGAAAGTCCGGAAACTCATCGGTGAGTTCGTCGATATCCTCGCGGCGCAGGCGCAGCGCTTCGCTGCCCGGTCCGCACACGACGGTGTGCGTCGGCGCAGCGGGGCGGGACCCGAAGTTGTTGAGGCCCAGCAAGGTCCCGGCCGGAACGCGCACCGAATCGCCGTCGTCGGTGACCTTCAGATCGGAGCTGACGGCCCAGAACAGGGCGTCACTGTCGACGTCGGGTCCGACCAGCGGCTGGGTCTGGGCGTAGATCTCGTATTCGATGACATCGAGCAGCCGACGCAGTGCCTTCGGCGGCAATAGACTCAACAGCGGGAGGGCCGGCAGCGAGCCGGGGCGCTCGGCGGTATTTTGAGCATCCGTGGCCCGGTCGAAGGCCGCGGAAAATACATCGTCGTCGGCGCCGTCGTCGTCGACATCGAGTTGGAGTTCGTCGGCCGGTTTTGGAAAGTCCTGAAGCGCCAGTTCGCGCTCCAGAAATGGACTGCGCACCGAATAGAGGGTGGTAAAATGGTCGAGCAGTTGGGTCGACGATGGGTTGAGGTTTTGCATCTGCTTGATCGCCGCCAGCGAGCGGGTCGGATAGCCGGCGTTGGCGTAGTGGCGGGCGACGAGGTCGTAAATTTCGGCGGCCTGTCGTTTTTTGCCGGCCGTCGCAAAGGTCAGTGCCGTCTTTTCTCGAAGCGGGGCCGGATCGGCGAGGTTATTCCAGTTCTTCAAGATAAGCCGCAGTGCTCTCCGGGGCTCATCTCGTTCAAGGGCTTCGTCGATACGCTGAAGAAGTTCGATGAGGTCGGTCTGCACCGGCGACTCCGTAGGGCCAGGAAAACGAGCGCGTCTGGCGCGAGTGTAGGCGAAGCAGAGATTGTGAGCAACAGGATTCGGTGGGCCCGTCGGCGATCCCCGGCGATCACGGTCGTCAATCGTCGGGCCCGAGTTGGGAGTGGCCTTCGGGAACCGGCCAGCCCTCCATGACCAGTGGCAGGGCGATACCGAGTTCGCGGTAGGTGTTGCGGGCCTCGTCGAGCATGGGCCGGGCGTCGATATCGTCGCGGTGGCGCACGCTGTGGCCGCAGGCCTCGCGGTTCAGGGCCTCGACGACGACCGGCGGCGAGGAGCCGGCGATCTCGATGGCTCGACGGGCGGATTTGTGGGCCCGGTCGGGGCGGCCCCGGAGCAACTCCAGTCGGCTCTGGAGCCGAAAAAAGCGGCAGCGATCGAAGACGCCCATCCAGGTCTGAAGATCGCCGAGTCGACGCACGGCGCGGCGCAGGCGCCGAAGGGTGTCGCGCAGGTGGGCCTCGCCCAACGCTTCCTGGCGGCCGGCCAGGGCGGCCAGGGCGCAGCCGAGGTTGAGGTGGATGAGCATCCGGACCCGGGGTCGGCGGCGAATGCCGCGGGTATAGACTCGATCGAGCAGCAGGTCCCAGGTGGCGATGGCGACCTCCGATTGATCGCGGGCGATCCACAGGCGGGTGTGTCGATCCATCAGCCACAGGTGCAAAAGGCAGTTGCGGTCGTCGCCGATGAAATCGCGGACCACGTCGAGGTGGCGGTCGGCGCGCTCGAGGCGGTCGGCCAACAGGGCGCAGTCGGCGGCCGAGAGCCGTGCGACCGCCGATTGCCATTGGCTGTGGCGGGTGCGGTGGATAAAGCGATCCACCAGTTGCTGGGCGTCGTCGATATCGCCTCGAAGCAAGGCGATGTCGATGCGCAGCGCGATCAGGCGTGTGTCGATATGGGGCCCGGTGACGGTGCTGATGTCGAGACGACGGCGGGCGTCGTCGATGTAGTCGTCGGCGGCATCGAGGTCGGCGCGGTGACGGGCCAGAAGCGCCGAGGTTTCGAGACTGCGCGCCGAAAGTGCGGCGTTGTCGAATCGCTCCGATAATTCGGTGGCCTGGTCGATCCAGCGGTCGAATTTACTGCCGTCGCGCGCCAGAAACGGAAGCCAGGGGGCGCCGATCATCCACAGGCGGTCGCGGGCCAACAGCGGACCGTATCGACTCGAGAAGGCGATGTCGGCGAAGCGGCGCTCGATGTGGGGCGTGGCGTGGCTGGCCAAAAAAGGGCCGCTGTGCAG
>CAYUPT010000225.1:0-6669 GCA_964446725.1 uncultured Bradymonadales bacterium
TGTGACGTCTACGGATACGGATTTCGCGAGGAGATGTGCACCGCACCGGAGACGTTTCCGATCATCGGCCCCCTTTATTTTGTCTCCTTTGTGCTGATGGGAACGATGATCGTCTTGAATCTATTTATCGGCGTCATCATCAGCGGCATGGACGAGGCCCGCGAGGAGGCCCACCGCCAGGAGATGGACGAGACGCTGGCCGGACCGGAGGGACTTCGCAGGGAGTTGGTGGAGTTAGAGGACTCGCTTGCGGCGGTCCACGACCGGCTCGAGCGGGTCCAGAACTACGCCGATAACCTGGAATCGGCGTACCGACGCGAGGTCGGAAAACCGCCGTCGACCGACGGGGCTGTGGACACCGACGAGCCCTGATCGCTTCGACGCCAATGTTGTCGAAGGGGCTCGGCGGCATAGGTTTAACCGACAGGAATGAACAAAACGGGTGGGGGGATGATGCAAGACGGCCAGCTAGAGGCCATCGGTGTGTTGACGCCGGGGCGATGGTGCCGGGCACCAGTCCACAGGTGGGTTGCGCTCTGGTTGGGCGCGTTCATCTGTGGACTGCTGGCGTGGTTGCCGGCGACGGCTGTCGCCGGCGACGTCGACGAATTCGACGAGCCGGCCCCGGCGCAGTGGACGCTGAGTCTGGGGGCCGGACTCCAGGACGTGGCCAGCCGCGACGAGTTGGGTTCACCGCTGTTGTATCAGGGGCTGGGCTATCCGCTGATGCTTCGCGCCGACCGGCGCGCCGAAGGCTGGTCTGCCGGTGCACGGCTTCAGGGATTCGTCTTCGGCGTCAATGGCGGCGTGCTGACAACGGACCAGGCCACCGATGAGACGTCGGGACACCGGGCGGACAGTGTCTTTGCCGATCTGTCGGCCTGGCTTCAGTGGCCGCTGGTTCGCGTCGACGACCATCGCCTGTCAGTGGGCGTTCAGCTGAGTCACTGGACGTTCTTTCGAAGCTATCTGTACGACAGCCGTCAGCTGGGCTCGGTCGAGACCTGGGATGCCAGTTTGACCGCCGATATTCGGGCTCAAATCGAGCGGCGCTTCGAGCGGTGGCGCTGGACGGTGGCTGCCAGTATGGCGGTCGCCGGCCGGATGATGAGGCCCAGCTACTCGGTTCGCGGCGATGATCGAATCGCGCTGATCAATCAAACCCACAACGTATGGACCTACGGGCGATGGGCGACCATCGCCGGGCTCCAGAAAGTTCAGCTCGATGCCGGCATCGACTGGCAGTTGACACCGCGCTGGGGGGTGCTCGCCCAGTATCGCGTCGGTGTCATGGCCTACAGCGACGATGTGTCGACCCGTGCATTTAGTCAGCAGGCGATGGTGGGCGCCCAGTTTCAATTCCGGTGATGTCGATATTCAACGCCGGTAATTTCATCGGCGCCGGTCACGTCATCGACGCCGGTCATCTCAGGGAGGGGAGAATGCGAAGATTGTTGTGGTTCGCCGTGGTTGTAGCGGTTGTGGGCGCCGGATGCGGTAATTTCATTTTTGGCGCCGATCCACCAGACGATCCGGAGTCGGTCTTCGAGAGTTTCTGGCAGTCCTACGATCGGTACTACGCTCATTTCGATGTCAAAAATGTGGACTGGGATCAGGTCTACGACGACCACCGCCCCAGGGTCGGGCCCGATACCACCGACGAGGAGCTCTTTGAGGTCCTGTCGGATATGATCATCGAATTGGAGGACGGCCACGTCTACCTGGTCAGCGATGAACGCCGGGCCCTGAGCAATTCCGGAATCCGGAGCAGTCGGCGCGACTTCGATGCCGACGTCGTCCAGAACCATTATGTCGATGATGTCCAGAAACCGACGTCCGGCAACGAGCTGTGGTATGGCACGATCGGCGGCGATGTGGGCTATCTTCGCATCAGCACCCTCAGTGGAGGGTCGGGCACAGGGAGCAATGTCTCGGGCTGGATCGAGGAGGTCGATACCGCCGTGGAAGCGCTGGCGGACACGGAGGCGATGATCGTCGATGTGCGCAACAACAGCGGTGGTCGGGCCTTTAACTCCAAGTACGTCGCCGGCCATTTTGCTCCCGACAGGCGGCGGTTTTTGATGACCCGAAGCCGCAATGGTCCGGCGCACGACGATTTCTCCGAACCCCACTACTGGTACGTCGAACCCCACGATAAACCGGCCTACGACCGGCCGGTGGTCGTGCTGACCAATCGCAATACCTTCAGTGCCGCCGAGTGGCTGACGCTGGCATTGCGCCAATACGACCATGTGATTCACATGGGCAAACAGACCGGTGGGGGACTGGCGATGTTTTTGCCCCGGCAACTTCCCAACGGCTGGATGCATACCGTCTCCGTCCAGGATACCCGGGGCCCGCAGGGGCGCTCCTTTGAGCGGATCGGTGTGCCGCCGCAACAGCACCTGGAAAATGGCGCCGAGGAGATCGACCGCGGCCAGGATGCGATGCTCGACGAGGCCGTGGAGTTTCTGATGCAGTAGATCGCGGTTGCAGTGGAGGCGTAGGCCCCGATCAGCCGCCGTTCATCAGGGAGACCCCGGCGCTGAGGAACCAGCCGGTCCCGCTATTTCGAGAGTAGGGCGTGGCGTAGCCGCCGACGTCGAGAGCGATTCGCTCATTGATCGGCCAGAATACGGAGGGGCCGACAGTAATATACGATTCGTCGCCCATCGCTCCATAATTGGGATCGAAGGGGAAAATGGCCGACGAACTGAGACCGATATCCAGGGTATCGGCCACCGTGTAGCCGACTTCGGCGTGGTAGACGAAGGCATCGGAGTAGCTGCCACCGGGAATCTGAGGGTCGAAATTCCAGTCTGTTCGATGCTGGTAACCGGCGTCGAGATAAAAATACATCGGGATGTCCAGGGCGTGCAGACCGCCACCGGCGGAGAGCCAGAGTGTCAGGTCGATCTGATGGTCGCCGGCAATCGGTGCTCCGGCGTCATCGGGGCGACTGTAGAGCGGAAGGCTTATCTCACCGCGGATCGATGTCGGGACCTCCAGATCCAGTGGCGAGGCCTGAAGCGACAGCAGGGTGTCACCAAAGCTCAATTCGTCGGAGTGTCGGTCGTCGACCGTGGCTCTCGCGAAAATAATCGGTGCATAAAACTGGGCATGGACGTCGTCGGCGATTCCGATTTCACCGTAGGCTGACGTGGTCAGATTCATGTAGTCGCCATCGTCCTGAATCTGTCCGCTGCCGTCGCGGTAAGCCGTCGCCGTGTAGTAACTCTGGCTGATCTGCAGGAAGTACTCACCGCGGTCATTCGTCCAGGGACTGGCCTCTGAGTCTGAGGGTAGACCGAGAAGCACGGTACTGACGGCGATGGCGACCAAAGCTGGGAGTAACGGGTATTTCATAGTAAACCGGTAGGGATTGGATCCGATTACTGCTCGCCCCGTGTATAGCGGATGTGTCGGCGGGCAGCAACTCCATCGCCGTGAACCGCCAGAGCGAGCAGAGATCACCCGGGAATGGCTCCCGATGGCGTCGGAGGATCTTGCGCCGAGGAATGATCCCGATCATCGATGGTGAAAGGGCCGGGCGGCGGGAGTAGGGATTCCCAGTCCAGAGGAAGCCGCGGAGAGCGCCCGGCGTCCGACACAGCAGGCGGGGCGGGAATCGCCGGCGGGCCGTCATCGAGTAGTGTGCTCCAGTCAAGCGGCGGGCGACCCGATGGGTCGTGAAGTAACGGTCCACCGGCGAAGGGCGGGGCCGGAGCAGTCGATGGTTGGGCCTGCAGCCCCATCGCCGTCAATGCCAGCGGTTGGTCCGGATCCGTAATCCCCACAGTGGAGACCAGGTCCTGTTCGACCGAAGTCGAGGCCTCGTCGATGAGGTGCGAGAAGGCCGGATACAACACGCGCAGGACCGTGGTGGGAAGTGCACTCGTGAAGTTGAATTCTCCGGCCGGTTCACCGGAGACAAAGACGGTGAGAGTGCCGAAAAATCGCTCGTCGAGCATAAAGGCAAGCGTCGCGGTGCGGTGAACGGGGCGGGTTTCGACAAGGCGGTGACTGTCAAAGATCTGGCGGTCGTGGTCGCCAGTGCCGGTCTTTCCGCCAACGGTCAACGGATTGCCCTCGGAGTCGCGCAGGTCGCCGGAGATGCGCCGCGCCGTCCCGGCCTCCACGACGTCGATCAGGGCGTTTTGGAGGGTGCGAGCGACGGCCACCGGTAATACGCGCTGGCCCTCGTCACCGGTGTGTTCGAGCCGGGTTTCGTAGGGCGTATTGGGAGCGGCGATAAGGCCGTCGACGCGGTAATTGGACCGCCGCACGCCGTCGTTGGCGATGATTCCCACCAACTCGGCGAGCGCCAGTGGTCGATCGGCGCTGGAGCCGATACTGGTCGCCAGCGAGGGGACCAGTTCGTCAAAGGGGTAGCCGAGCTGTCGCCAGGAGTGGTGGAGCTGATCGAAGGCCTCGCGTTCGAGCATCTGACGGATGCGCCGATCCTGACGGGAGCGATAATTCGTGCGAAATAACCACTGGTAGACGTCCTGGCGGACCTGTCGCGATGCCGTCATGGTTTCGCTTCGACTGGAGTCGGGGTTGGCGTACAGCCAGGCCGCCGTCCACAGTTCGAGGGGATGGATTCCCGTCAAATATCCCCGATCTTGCCAGTTGAGCGTGTCGCGGTGGTACCGCGCCCACCATTGTTCGACCGTGCTGTCATCTCGATCGTCGCCGGTGTGGTGGGCGACAAAACGATGAGTGGTCTCCGGCGTCGAGTCCTGGAAACTGAGGGCGACCATAGCGTGGCTTTCAGCGCTGAGATTGCGGTCTTTGACGACGGCCTCCGGAATCGATGCCGCATCGATGCCTGCGTACCGGTCATAGAACTCCTCCTGAAAGTACCGGCCCTCAAAATCGGCGAATCGCGACAGCATATAAGTCCGCTCGTCGTTGTCGTCGTCGCCGAGCAGGGAATCGACGCGCTGTGGGTCGAGCCAGATGTAGTAGTCGCGGATATCGCGCATCATGCGAATGAAGACGAGATTGACGGAGTGGCGAAAAGCCTCGCTGACCGACTGGGTGTGGTTGCGGCGGTGTTCGAAGTTGGAGAATCGATGTTGTCCGCCGCCGGTAAAGAAATTCTGATTTGGATTGGCCGAGTAGTGGCGGTCCATGGCGGCGTCGACGATCTGCTGGGCGCTCAAATCCGGGTCGTCGGCCAGGCGTCCGGCGACCCAGCGCCGAAGGCTATCGGGGGCGGACTTCGAGGTCTCTTCGAGCATCTGCGGCGACTCGACGCGCAATTCGCGGTACAGTCGCTCGATGATGTCCAGGTAGCTGACCAGCGTCCGCAATTTGGCCGTCGAGCCGAGGTCCAATTTGACGTGTTCGTTGATATTGAGGGGACCGTCGTGGTTGTCGGCCAAAACGCGAAGTGCATTTCCGGAATCGGTCTGTTCGAAGAGGGTAAAACTAAAGGTTAGTTCTTCGATGGGATCGTCGGCATCTAGCAGGCGATGACCGAGCAGGCCGTATTCATCGAGGGCGTCGATATCGGTCATCTCGGCGAGCCGTTCGTCGACGCCTCGCTGAGCGGCGGTGTCGACCGTGCTCTGAACAAAGAGATCGTGGCGGTCGAGTTGATAGACGTTGTCGACTTTCAGGGTGTCGAGCAGTGAAGCGCGGACGGCATCGACGGCCTTTCGCTGACTGAAATCGGGGCGTGCCGTCTGCGGACTGCGACGCTGGATGGGTGTCTCGACGGCCAGTACGGCGTCGCGGAGCTCGTCGTCGATAAGACCGGCTTCGGCCAAGATCCGCGTATAGGCGTCGGTCAATTCGTGGAGTGCATCGGGGTCGTGGACCAGATAGTAGGTGGGCCGTCGATGAGCCAGAAAGAGGGTCAATATCCGGCGATACGAGCGGGCCGCTTCGGCGCTCTGTGAGTCGTCGGCGACGTCGATGGCCGACGAGGCGCGTCGAAGCATCCGCAAGTCGTCGATGACATCCGACGGCTCGACGCCGAACCAGACGCGGAGTCCGTCGAGCAGTCCCTCGACCTCTCCGTAGCCCGGCGATGCCGCCAGTGGTACGCCGTTGACGTAGTCGACGACGATCTGGCGTTGGTGATCGACTGTCTCCGGCCCGTGTCGATATGCGCGAAGCGCCGCACTAGCCATCTGTTGAAATTTCTCGGTCTCGTCGCCGGTAATCCCGCCGGGAGAGTGGCGAAATTTCTCGAGTTGGGTCGCCAGTGTGCTGCCACCGAATTGATCGGAGGTGAAGCCCAGCTCGTTGCCGACGAGTGCCGCGGCGGCGTGGAGCAGGCGCTTCCATTCGATGGCCGGGTTTCGATGGTCGTAGCCGGGTTCCAGCAATTCGCGGTTTTCGATAAATAAAAGAGTGTCGACCAGCAATTGGGGGAGGTCCTCGAAGGCGTCGACGACCTCCGTAGGTGTGCGGTGTTCGTGCAACACGTCGCCGTCGCGACCGAGAATGGTCAGACCGGCCCGGGGCCTCGGATCGTATAGCGGATAGAGTCCGCGCTCGGCGGCGTCAATGACCGGTGGCGATACGGCGGCTCGCCAGGTCGTCTCAAAATGCTGCGCCTGGAGTCGATCGACCCACTCCGGGATGCGAGTATACCCGCGGCGACGGTCGAGTGGGCCGTCGGGAGCCGCCGGTTGCCGGGTTTCGGCACCGGCT
>CAYUPT010000226.1:0-6660 GCA_964446725.1 uncultured Bradymonadales bacterium
CGAGCCCGAACCGGAGCCCGAGCCCGAACCGGAGCCAGAGCCGGCCGACGACTCCGAAGATGACGACGAATTATTCGATCCATTTGGCTAGACTTCCGGTGACCATTCCGCTTGACGGCCACCTCAACGTTACGGAACGCCTGTCATGACTCCCCTGGCGACACCTGATAGCACGTCGATTATCAGCCTTGCGGTGTGTTTCGCGCTCTTCTTGACACCGCTGGTCATCCCCGCCGACGCCCAGGCACAGGATGATTCCGACCGCCGGGCCGAACAACTCTTTGCCGAAGGCCGCCAGCACTTCGAGAACGAAGACTACGACCTGGCTGCTCAAGACTTCATCGAAGCCTACGAGATTCTGGACGCTCCGGAATTACTCTACAATATCGGTCAGGCTCACCGGCGGGCCGATAATCTCGTCGACGCCGAGTACTATTTTCAGAAATACCTCAACGAGACGCAGGACCCGCCCAACGAAGATGCCGTCGCGGAGATGATCATCGATATCCAACAGCAACTGGCGGCCCGAAAGGCCACCGTCGATGTATCCACCGATCCCGATGGCGCCACCATTATTGTCGACGATGACCGACAGTGTGAGTCCCCGTGCAGCTTCGAACTCACCGCCGGCTCCTATGAGTTGCGCGCAGAACTCGACGGATACCACACGGCGACCGCCGAGCTGGACCTCGACCTCGATGAGGAAGTCGAGCAGCAGTACACGCTGGAACGAGAGATTGTCGTCGGCGACCTTTTTGTTCGAACCGATGTCGGCGATGCCACCCTGAGCGTCGACGGTGAACGCCACACACTCCCCCATCAGGGCCCGATCGAGCTGCAGACCGGCGAATACGAAATCTCGATCGAACACAACGGTGACTCCGTCGAATACGATATCGAAATTGAACGCGACACGCCGACCCGACTCTTCGTGCCCGTCGCCGACGCCACCTCCAACGACTTCTCGCCGCTTCGGGCCTCGGCGATTGGACTCGGCGGCATCTCGGCGGCCCTGGCGACCGCCGCTGTCTTCACGGGATTACAGACTCGTTCGACCCATCGACGCCTGCAAGCCCAACAGGAGTCGGCCGGTGTCGTCGATGCCGACCTGGTAGCAACCGGACGCAGCCAGCAATCGATGACCAACGGTCTGTGGCTCGGAGCGACCGCCGCCCTGACCGCCGGAGCCGGCCTGCTGGCCTGGGAGTGGTACGATAACCGCGACCAGCCCGAAGAGTTGGAACCGACCGAAGACCCCGACGACAACGGCGATCCCGATATCAACATGCTGTAACGGGGCTGTCTCCGGTGGCCCCCATTGACCCTGCCGGTTATACGAGAAATCGCACACCCTGGACGCAATGCAGCAGTTCGTAGGCGTCGAGTACCGTATCGGCGTCATCGACGTGGGCCCACAGCGTCACCGACACGTGGCGTCCCGCCCGACTCTCCTGGGTCTCGACGTCCAGATCTCCACTTCGCCCCATCACATTGATGGCCGCCTGGACGACCCGGCTGATAAACTCGTCGGTATTATTTCCGATCACCTTGAACATATAGGTGTCCGGAAAGGAGTGGACGGCGGTCAATCGGTCGTGCATTTCAGTTCGATTCGTCATCGTCTTGGAGGTGGTTCGAGTCCTTTCTTTCGCTCATTGAATGAACAACTGACACTTCCCAAACCATCCCGATGTCTTCAAAACCGACCGTCATTCTGGCCAGTTCATCGCCCTATAAGCACCGGCTTATGGGTCGCCTGCCCGTCGACTTCGACGCCGTCGGCCCCGGCGTCGACGAGACGCGCCGGGATGGCGAGGCCCCCATCGATCTGGCCCGGAGGTTGGCCATCGACAAAGCGCGCGCCGTCGCCAACACCCATCCAAACCGTATCATCATCGGCAGCGATCAGGTCGCTGCAATCGACGGCGATATCCTCGGCAAGCCCGGATCCCGTCGGCGGGCCATCGAACAGCTCGCCGCCCTGGAGGGCCAAACCCACCGATTGATCACGGCTGTCAGTGTCGCCTCGTCCGCCGGCTCGATCGACTCCACCGTCGTGGAATACGAGATGGAGATGCGCCCCCTGAGCCGCAATCAGATCGAGCGCTATGTCGATGACGATACCCCACTGGACTGTGCCGGCGCCTACAAAATTGAAGCCGGCGGCATTCGCCTCTTTACTGCGACCCGCGGCAGCGATCCGACGGCCATCGAGGGCCTGGCGTTGACCCGCGTGTGGTCTCTTCTTCTGGATGCCGGAATCGACGATGCCTGAGTCTGTATTCGATCGCTATCGCGACATCATTCCCCAATACGGCGACTTCGTGGCCGCTCTACATCGGCCGCTTCCCACCTGTATCTGGGGCAATCCGCGAAAGACGACGGCCGACGAGCTGGAGGCTCATTTTCGACGCCAACATATCGACTTCGAGCCCATCGACTGGCGCCCGATGACCTATCGGATCGACGCCACCGACCACCCGGGCACCCGATTTGGTTTTCTCGCCGGTCTCTACCAGATCCAGGAGGAGGTCTCGATGCTGCCCGTCGAATGCCTGGATCTACAGGCCGGCCAGCGCGTCCTCGACACCTGCGCCGCCCCCGGCAGTAAGACCAGTCTCATGGCGGCCACCGTCGGCCCCCGGGCGACTATCATCGCCAACGACCGCAATTTCCGGCGCATGGCGCCCCTGGGACGGTCGCTCGACCGACTGGGCATTGCCAATACGTCGATGATGACCCATGACGCCACCAATCTCCCCGTCGATGTCGGCACCTTCGATCGCGTCCTCGCCGACGTCCCCTGCTCCTGTGAGGGCACATCCAGAAAGACCGCCCATCCCACGGCGGCCACCGACGCCGACTTCCAACAATTGTGCACCATCCAGCGCGCGATCCTCAAACGGAGCCTCGAATTAACGCGACCCGGCGGACGCGTCGTCTACTCGACGTGCACCTACGCCCCCGAGGAAAACGAAGCGATCGTCGACTCCATTCTCGACGAATTCGGCGATCGATGGTCCGTCGTCTCCGCCGACATCGACGGCGTTGATGCGTCGGCTGGATGCGTCAACTGGCGCGGGGCGCAATACGACGACCAACTCCAAAATGCCATGCGCGTCTATCCGCATCAAAACGATACCGGCGGCTTCTTTGTCGCCGTCCTCCAGCACAACGCCGATTCCCATGGTTGATTTGATCTCACTTCCGCCCTCCGAACTCGGTGTCGCTGTCTCAAAGTCGGCACTCGATCGCCAGAGCATCTCGCTGTTGGATCCGACGCCGATCGTCGATTACGTCGCCGATTGCCACGGCATCGAGCCCCACACCTTCGAGCACCTGGTCTTTGTGCAGTCGAGCACCAAAAACATCCGCGCCGCCGCCCGCCCTCTGGAGCTTCCGGAATCTCCGGATATCGATCGGGCGGGCATCGAGTTTTTGCGCATCGACATGGCGACCCCGCGACTGACGACGGCGGCGGCGATGACCTGGGCCGACGCCGCCAGGCGCAATGTCATCGATCTCGATCGCCAACAGTGCCTGCGCTATCTGCGACGCATAGATCTAAAACTGGATGCCCGGGACATCTCGACGTGTTCCGGTCGCGGATTCGTCCTCATCCGCCACCTCCACTGCGGCCTCGGGGTCGGCTTTCTGGAGTCGACGCGCCGGGACGACGATAATTTCGCCCACCTTCGAAGTCTCTACCCCACGGCGTTCTCGGCGGAAGTCGACGACATCAGCCCCTTCGGGAATCCCTGCTGATTGCCGATCGTTACCGACCGACGGCCCGTCGACACCAGGCCTGCTTTGCGACCTCATCGGCGCCCCGACAACCTTCGGGGACCTTGATTGTCGCGGCCTCCGTTGATGCACTGGCCTGTGCCGGCAGTCGGCCGCCACCACAGACCTGATATTTTGATGACCAAACGGAACGCCCTATGACTGAAGCGTCGCCGACAAGCGACACCGAGAATGTCAACGACGACGATCCCGCCGTCCAGCAGGTCGCCTCGCTGGGTACCAGCCCCGCCGGCGAGTCCTTTGAGGTGGTGCGAACCCCGATCGACGATGAATCCGACGGCGATGATCTCGTCGACGACGACACACCACAGAGCTTCGTCCTCAAAAAGTTGACGGAATCCCGGTTTCGTTCACCGGAGCGGTTTCGCCAGAAATTCTCCGCACTCTGCCGCCTCGACCACCCGAATCTGTGCCCCTATCGCGATCTCTACATCGGTGAGACGGCGACCCGGATCACCCGCGACTACGTACCCGGCACCCCGCTCGACGAATATCTCCTCCAGCCGATCACCGACGACGAGCGCGAACAGCTCGAGCGTCCGGATCGTGAGTCCGGCGAAGAGCCCGACGACGACCACGAAGTATCCGATGATGTCGATGACTCAGATGGCGTCGACAACGACAGCGATCGCGCCGACGCCTCCACCGAGATCGACGCCACCGATGATGACGAAGCCGACGCCGAGGCCCCGTCGCCGGACTCTGAGTCCAGCGACCAGTCCGGCGACAACCGCCCCTCGACGCTCGAGATCCCTACGTCCCTTCTCGAGGACTCCGCAGCCGCCAACCGGGCACTGGACCTGATTATTTTGCGCCTCCAGCGCATCCTCCCGAGACTGGTTGATGCTCTGGAGTATCTGCACCGATTCCAGCACGTACACGGCAATCTGACGCCGTCCAATATCATCATCACTCCCGACGGCGAGCCCGTACTCACCGACTACGGCCTCCATCCGGAGCTAATCATCCCCAGCGACGCCCGGAGACGACACGCCACCTACCACGGACCGGAAGTCGATCGCGGTGAATTTCTGCCCAAGTCGGACCTCTACGCCCTGGGCTCGATCCTCTTTGAAGCGCTCGCCGATCGCCCCTACGGAGCGCGGCGCAAGACCGAAACCCCCGATGGCTCGGAGACCCACTTCTCACCGGTCTATCTCTCGGAGATCGTCCCCCATTGCCCGGCGACCTGGGTCGATCTCATCCACGCCTTGCTGGCCCCCGAGCCCGACGATCGACCGCCGCTCGACGAGGTTCACCGCCAGCTCGCGGCCACCGAGACCCGCTCCGTCAACATTCCGGCCTCCGTCGTCGACGAACCGGATACGCTGTACGGTCGCCGCGACAGCCTGGAAGAACTGACCGAATCCGCCCAGGCTTGCTCGCAGCACCGACAGCTCGGCATGGCCTCCGTGGAGGGTCCGACCGGCGTCGGCAAAACCGCCGTCCTCGACGCCCTGGCCCGCCAGTGTACTCAGCGCGGCTGGGTCGTCCTCCACGGCCGCTGTTTTCACCGCGAACCCGTCGCCTACCAGGGCTGGGAACGCATCGTCGACCGCCTGGCCACCATTGCCGACAAACTTCCCGAAAAACCCCGAAAACGCCTGACCGAAGACCGCCGCCGGGCGGCCCGGATTTTTCCTCAACTCGGCGACGACGCCCCCGGTGATCTCCCGGAGATCGACCGCAGCGACGCCGTCGACGGCTTTCGCAACCTCATTGCCGGGCTCTCTGACCAGCGCCCGATTCTCATCTGCTTTGACGACATCCACTGGGCGGGCTTTGATTCGTCGCGACTGCTCGCCGATCTCGCCGAGTCCCCGCGCGGGATGCGCCTGATGATCGCCACCACCTGGCGGCCCACAGATATCGAGCGCCGCGAACATCCCTTCTGGTCCGAGATCGAGACCGCTCCCGTCGAGGTCGAGCGCATCTCCATCGAGGGGTTTACCAAAGAAGAGGCCCGGCAGTACGTCCTGACTCACGGCCGTCATCTATCGCTTCGCCAGAAACAAAAGGTCCTGCGTCGCGGTGGTCTCAATCCGCTGCTTATCGATGAATTGATCCACGAATTCGAAACCGACTCCCCGGCGTCCATCGACGGCGACGCCGACTCCGAACCATCCGACGACACCAGCGACACATCGCCGGTCGACGACGGCGACGCCACGGCATCCAGTGGCGAAGACCCGGGCGACATCGACCACTACCTCAAGAATTTCATTGAAGAACGGCTCCGGGACTTGAGCCGCGCCGAACGCCTGGTGGTCCAACTTCTGTCGATCGCCTCCGGACCACTGGCTCCCGATCTGCTGGCGCGGGCCATGGATCGCGAGCTGGGGAGTCAGACCGCGGAGCTGGTCTCGGGACGAGAAGTCGCCGAATCTCTGGTGGACCAACGGCTGGCCCGCCGGGCTCGCCGCATCGAGCCGTCGGCCGATGAAATCCCGCGCTACGTCGTCGTCCACGACCTGTGTCGGCGCGTAGTCCTCGACGAGGTCGGGCGCGACCACCACGCCCGTCTGTGCGGACTTATCGCCGAGGCGCTCGGTTCGAGTTCGACGCAGACCGATGACTTGCGCTTTGAATATCTACTGCGCGCCGGCCGCGGCGAAGAGGCGACCCGGGCCGCCGTATTGGCCGCCCGCACTGCCAACCGGCGATTTGCCTACCACCGCGCGACCCGGCTATGGAGTTGGCTCGACGAGGGCAACGAACTCGATGACCGCGACCGCCCCGACTTCGCCGCCGCCCTCTTCGGGGCCGCTCACTACGGCGAAGCCGTCGAACAATACGAACGGCTGCTGCCGGCGCCGTCGCTCTCCGTCGCACTTCAGTGGCATCGTCGTCGCATCG
>CAYUPT010000227.1:0-6648 GCA_964446725.1 uncultured Bradymonadales bacterium
CCAGCGCTACCAAAAGGGTCAGACCAACGTCACATTTCCCTGTGGCACCATTCAGTTGCGCAAGCAAGCTCCCGTAAAATGCGAATCCCCGGACCCGGGAGAACCCGGTCTATTAGCTGCAACTGATGTGACGTAACCCATCCATTACGCGGCAAAATACCTATCTACAGTACCGGTTGGCTATTTCATGAAAGCGAATTGTCGCTTTTGACTGCATCTCTACGTCTGCACCACTTGAATCCCACCAAAGGCTCTCCCGCGACAGTCACTTTCCGCGAACCTCTCATCACCAAACGACCCCGATCTGACGGTCCTAAAGCCTCAATCCCCTTCCCTTATCTCACACCATCTTGCCCCCTTAACTCCACCGCGATTTGCCCGCGGCGATGTTACCGGGGCAATGCCGAGATTATCCCGAAAATACAGGGGAATGTCAGCCCCTCGGTACGCCCCAGACGGCTATTTGGCACCACCGATTTTTGACCGTCACAGTCACCTTCCGCAAACCTCTCATCACCAAACGACCCCGATCTGACGGTCCCAAAGCCTCAATCCCCTTCCCTCATTTCACACCATCTTGCCCCTTAATTCCTCCTCGATTTACCACCCACGAAGTGAGCCGGGGCAATGCCCAGATTATCCCGAAAATACAGGGGAATGTCAGCCCCTCGGTACGCCCCAGACGGCTATTCAGCATCGTTCATTCCAGTTTCCGTAATGCGCAGCTCATCACCGGAATGAAATACACCGCCCTCCAAATAGTAGGTGGCCCGCCAGAGGTGAAAGACCACCCGGTCGGACCACTGTAACGCTCGGAGAAGGTCGTCGAGTTCACTGGGCGCCGGTTGACCGGACGCGGCACTCTTGAGCAATTGATGACGACGCCGCTGTCGAAGCTGTTCCAATTCCTCGGACAACTCACGTAGCTCGGAGGCTTCGTGGCTTTCGAGGTCGACACTGGACGCTCGCATGATCGCGTCGTCCAGGATACTTCGGGCATCTCCCAGCGCCGAATGCTCGTCGATCAACCGAAATGGTTTTGCCGACGTCTGGAGGCGTCGATGTAGACGCTCCAGATGGTCCTGTGTATGCAGCACCGCGAGATGTCGCTGATAGTCACTATCGGAGTCGGGATCCGTCTGAATGTGGTCGAGGAATTCTCGACTCCGAATCAAGCCCAGTTCGATGGCATCGAGTTGCTCACCTCGTGCTGTGACGGCCGTCGGATTCGCGAGTCCATCGCGGGTGTACTCGGCGAGCCCTCGGTACATCTGCTGTTGGGCCGTCTTGGCAGCCTCTACGGCGACGGCCGGGATGGCAGCAGCGCTCTTATCTAGGCCCGAAGCGTACTGGGCCTCAGTGCCCGGAACGAGCCTATAGATGAATCGCGAGAAGGGCTCGACGACCGGCAGCAAGACCGCGACACCAAGCAATTTAAACAGGGTGTGAAACATGGCGATTGCCGTCGCATCGGCGAGTTGATTTCCAGCACCGATCCAGGAACTATGCGCCATTAAAAACAGGGGTAATGCCAACAACGCCAGAATTGCCGTCAAAACATTAAAGACAATATGGGCAGCCGCGGTCCGACGCGCTGCGAGCGACGCACCAATGGCGGCCAGAGCCGCCGTCGCCGTGGTCCCCACGGATTGGCCGATAACCAATGCCGCCGCCTGCGGAAGATCGACGGCCCCGGCAAATAAGGCGGTCAATGTCGTTGCAATCGCAGCACTCGACGATTGCATAAGGACGGTCATCACGAATCCGATACCGACCAGAATCAACTGTCCGCCGAGGCCCTCGGCATCAATGGCCCCGAGGTCGATTTGTTGAGCCAAATCGGCCATGCCGACCTGAAGGATATCGATGCCAACAAAGATCAACCCAAAGCCCGCCAGTGCAGCGCCGAAATGGGACTTTCGGCCCTTGGTCAGCAGCGTCACAAGGGCTCCAATCCCGACCATCGGATAGGCGAATGCACTGATGCTGACTCGAAGCCCGAGAAGAGCCACCAACCAGGACGTCGCTGTCGTGCCTAGATTGGCACCAAAGATCACACCGACAGCCTGCCCGAAACTAAGTAGTCCGGCACTGACGAATCCAATCGTCGCCAGGGTCGTGGCACTCGACGACTGCACCAGGGCTGTAAACACAGTTCCCGTGGCCACGCTCGACAGCCGGCCTCCGGTAAACTTCGCCAATAGTAGCCTCAGCGCATCACCAGCGGCGCTGCGAAGATTGTCGCTGAGGAGTTTCATGCCCAGCAAAAAGACACCGAGGCCTCCCAGAATGGTCGCTCCAAACGTCATGGCACTACTGTCGGAAATCAGTGCAATTGACACCCCATCGAAATCGTCAGCACTCAGTCCCCGGATTGATCGCCGACTTCGAATTCAATAATCCCATCATCATCGATGGGCTCGTCGTCGGGCTCGACCTGCTGTTGGCGCACCGGGTCCTGGTAGCGCTCAAGACTATCCAATACCGCCCGAGCTTCGTCCAAACGCCCGGCGAAAAACGCCTCCGGTCCCTGAAGGCTAAAACTGACCAGAACATCCCCGCGCCGCCACTGCCATAACCGGAGAACCTGCGGGCGATCGCCGATCATGCCCACGACTTCCAGTTCGATGGTCGGATCGACGGGATCGGAGACCACCTCAATTTCCGGCGGTTCCTGGGCCGATACGGACTCGGCGAAGGTCCCGGCCAGATCCTCGAGGTATTGTTCCGATCCAAAGGGCTCGCCGAGTGGATCGATGAGTTCCGTCGTCCACTGTATCAGGGTTCCGTCGGAGTGATTGGCAAACCACCGGACATGGGCCTCGTTGGAGCGCTGCACGGTCCATCCGTCGAGGCTGTCAATTCCACTTCGCCATCCGGCAGCAGGATCGAGCCATTGCTCATCCTCGAGGTCCATGACGGCCCGCTCGGTCTCCTCGACGTAGCGCTCATACAGGGTGGCTTCAAAGGTAAATGGTGCCGCTTCACCGGGCAAGAATCCGGGCCCCGCTTCGGCGATGGTCTCCACGATGGCATTGACCTCGTCGACGGGCTGGTCACGCTCGAAAATCGAGATCGCCACTTCCAGTCCCCGTACGGCGACGCGGAACCGCTGCTGTCGATGTTCGTGCCCCAGATAATGGCCGAGGGCAGCCTCGGCTGCCGAGGCGATCTCCTGTGCATCGTGGGGTGTCTCCCAGGACGTCACCCAGTGGAAGGCGGCCTCCTGGTCGTCGCCCTCACCGCGGGTGTAGAGGCGATACGAATCGTCCATCCATCCGCCATAAATGGTACGGGCGGCACGAGCTCCGACGAGGCCCTCGAGCCACAGGGCCATGACCCCCGGTCCGACCCGCCCTTCCCGGCGCTGTTGCCATCCGTCGTCGTCAAGTCGCTGCTCCAGCTCTGCGGGCCAGGTCCACTGAGCGTGGCCATCGCCTTCGAACCATCGCCTGGGATGGACGATGTGGTCGGACTCCACCGGTGGCTCACTTCGGCCCCATTCTACGGCCGTCCACCCCCCGGAGCGATACAGCGCCGAACCGACCGATAGCGCCTTGCGCAAAACGAATTGCTGGATCGCCTCTTCGAAATAGCCCGTTCCCTCCGGCGGCTCGGTCATTTCCGTCGGATGGGCCTCGCGTTCCATCGACTCCAACCAGGGCCCCATTCCCGGAAGTTGAGCCGCCAGTTCGGGACGTTCGGCGAGGTCGTCGATGGTTACGTCGACCCCGTGGAAACTGGCGATCTCGACGGCCGACGTAAATGCCGGGCCGGCTCGACGGATGACCTCACCGGTTAGCCAGGCGTCGACAGTCTCAGGCTCGGGTAGTGCGTCGAAAGAACTGCGGTCCAACCCGTCACTGATGGCCATCGCTGTGGCGAAGGCGACATCGACGTCATCGCGTGGGTCACCGGAGAAGACGAGCCGATTATTCTCGGCATCAAATTGCGCACGCCCGGCCCAGGACGGGTTGTCGACGACCAGCGGCGCTTCTCCGCCGCCAAAAAGCATTGTTTCGAACCACGACCACTCCTCTGCGACCGCTTCCGGTATCTGCCGTCGGTCAAATCCATCGACTTCCCCTTGGACGACTTCGGGTTCGTCGTCGAATTGACGGTCACGCAGCGATTCGATGTCCGAAATTTGATACCGGACCTGGTCGACCGCTGTATCGGCCGGTCGCTCGACGGGTGGAGTCTCCTCGAGTTCGGACTGAAATAATTGACAACCGGAAATCGCCACACCGACCGCCAGCAGTAGGACTGCCGCGTTGATGAGATATTGCATTGACTCTCCTCGTTGATACGCCACCGCGAACTGCTGGCATGGTGGATCAAGAACCGGCGAGCGTCAAAATTATTGCATCATCAACGCCGGTGGCGAGATCAACGCGGTTGTCGTCATCACCACGCGGGTGCTACACGATGCGCCCTATCCGGTTGCAACTGGTGGACCGGCGATTATCTTGGGGCCGGGCGATGGCTGATGATAATACGACTGGATACCCCCGGCCATCTGCGGCTCATCTGCACACTTTGTTTTCACAATTTCACGGAGCCTCCGATGAACCCCGATATTTTTCGTGCCTACGACATTCGCGGCATCGCCGACACCGATCTCATCGATCCGGTGGTCGAAAATATTGGCCAGGCCTTCGCATCGATGATCGTCGATCAGGGCCAGGATATGCCGCGAGTCGGCGTCGGCCGAGACGCACGTGACTCCTCAGAACGCATCTACAAGGCACTGGAACGAGGTCTCAAAAAAGCCGGGGCCCACGTCGTCGATCTGGCGGTAGTACCCACTCCACTGACCTACTTTGCGACCTTCCAAAACGACTACGACGGCGCCATTCAGATCACGGGGAGCCACAATCCGGGCGAGTACAACGGATTTAAGATGATGCTCGGAAAGGAGACACTCCACGGCGATCGGATCCAGGCTCTGTACGAACGCATCGAAGCCGACGACCTGATAACTACCGATCAAGACCGAGGCTCATCGGCCAAAGCCGACCTGCGAAAAAACTATATCGAATGGGTTCGCGACAATATCAAAATGGGCGACCGAAAGCTGCGTATCGCCGTCGATAGTGGCAACGGGGTCGCAGGCATCGTCGCTCCCGAATTGCTCCACGATGCCTGTGGCGTGAAGGTCCACGAATTGTACACAGAGCCCGACGGCTCGTTTCCGAACCATCATCCGGACCCGACGGTCGAGGAAAATCTCGCCGATTTGATCGACGCGGTCCGCCACCACGACTGTGATTTCGGTGTCGCCTACGACGGCGACGGCGACCGCATCGGCGTCGTCGACGAAACGGGAGATATCATCTGGGGTGATGAGTTGTTGATTTTATTTGCCCGTCAAGTTCTGGCCGACAATCCCGGGGCAACCATCATCGGCGAGGTCAAATGCTCGCAGACGCTCTTCGACGATATCGAAGACCGCGGAGGCCAAGCGATCATGGCCCGTGTCGGACACAGCCTCATCAAGGCCAAACTCCGGGAAACCAATGCCGAGTTGGCCGGTGAGATGAGCGGGCACATCTTCTTTAATGACCGATTTTTTGGATTCGATGATGCGCTGTACGCAACCTGTCGCCTCGCCGAGATCGTCTCCCGAACCAACCAGCCGCTAAGTGCTCTTCTGGCCGACGTCCCGAAGACGTATGCCACCCCCGAAATCCGTCAGCCCTGCGACGAGCAACTCAAATTTGAGGTCCCGGGACTGGTCGCCGATCGCTTCTCGGGCGACTACGAAGTCAACACCATCGATGGGGTGCGCATCAAGTTCAATAACGGGTGGGGCCTGGTCCGGGCATCGAATACCCAGCCGGTGGTCGTGATGCGCGCCGAGGGCGACACGCCGGAGTCACGCGACCGTTATATGAAGTTGCTCGAGGACGCCGTCGAGGAGGCGGAACAACAACTCCAGTCATCGACCTGATCACACCTTCCAGGGGGCTGTGCGATCCTCGCGGAGTTGTACGAGGCGCTTTGCGGACTGCTGAACCAACTGATGGAGGTCGCCGCTGTAGACAATCCGTCGAAGCCGGCGAATGCCGAGGGTTGGCAACAGTTTGAGCACCAGCCCCGTATTGGCGTAGGGATTGCGCACGACGGCTTCCCGGGCCTTGAGCCGACAAAACCAGCGGGGATGGAACACGACCTCGTTGAGGATCTCTGGTGTTGTCGGTCGCCGGGTTGCCACAACCCGCACATCGTCGACGCCAATGTGGGGATTATCCAGTAGTTTGCGGATCACCAGTGGGTCGACGGCCATCAACAACCGCTCCAGGAGTTTGGTGTCGGGACCGGCAGCCAGCATCCGGCGTTCCCCGAGAGTGACTTCCCGGTCATGGGGCAGTCGAGCTTCCGGCAATTCCTGCCCCTCGGCCAGCGCCCGATGCGGTGGGACCTCTCGAAACAGGTCGAGTACGGCGACCCGATTCGACTTGTGGGCTGCCTTGTAGAGCGCCTTAATCGTGTCGTAATCGTCGCTGCGCCGCATCTCTAGAAGCCACCAGACGGTGGCCATCATCGTTTCCATGCCTCCTCGATGCCCCCCCAGGGCCCCTCGCAAAATCTGATCGAGACACCACCACCGTCGTTCTATCTCCAGCTCGCCGAGCACCCGTTCGA
>CAYUPT010000228.1:0-6621 GCA_964446725.1 uncultured Bradymonadales bacterium
GGCGGTCGCCGGCGATGGCGTAGAGCCGAAGCAAAGTTGGCGTCAGTCGGTCCGACTCGCCGCGCGACAGGCGGTGGACGAAGTGGCGCGACAGGGTGGCGGCCATCGGCGCCAGGTCGGCGTCGCGGTGGTTGTCGCGCCAGGTCAGCCAGTTGGGGACATCGGAGCGGTAGCGACCGGGTCGGGGGATGCGCATGGCGCCGCGCTCGACGAGGTCTTCGGCGGCCTGCTGCAGTTGTTCGGCGTCGGCGTCGAGCATGGCGGCCACGGGGCCGACCGACAGGGGGCGATCGGCGAGTGTCAGCAAGGTCAACAGCCGGTCGGCGAGCTGTGAAATGTCGCTGAGGTCTTCTGGCGTCGGCGGATCGTCGCCGCTGACGTGGATGGCCTCCAGGTCGCGGGGCTGGCCGGCGTCGAAGAGTTCGCGAATCGACTCCTCGGCGCGAGTCCCGAGGACCAGCAGCACTGGAAGCTCGCCGATGGAGGCGATGAGATCGCGAAGCACGTCCAGTGAGACCTGGTCGAGGCGCTCGACGCGATCGACGACGAGCACAAAGGGACCGTCTTCGGAGAGGGCGGCGAGCATCCGCCAGGCGATCTCGAGGAGATGACTCTGGCGGGTGGATTGTTCGACCAGGTCCGGATCCTCGAGTTGCCACAGCGTGGCCATGGTGCGGCGAGCCTCCGCAGAGATGCCCCAGCGCTCGAGGATGTCGAGGGCGTCGCGTCGGTGGTCGTCGGTCTCGGCGACGGTGTGATGGACGGAGCGCAGCATCAGATCGCTGAAGACCCCAAAGGGTCGAAAGCGGTCGTCGTCCGACGTATGGATCAGGCGCGCCGTGGCGGCCGGTCGGTAGTCCAGGGCGTCGACCAGTCGGTCCGCCAATACCTGGCGGCCCCGGCCCATCCGGCCCGACAGCAACACCGCCTTGCCCCGGCCGTCGGCGACGGATTGATACAGGTCTTCGAGGGCCCCGGGAAGAGCGGGGGCGTCGGAGCGCCGGGAGCGGTCCGGAACGTCGATGTGACTCGACGGCAGGGCGTCTTTGGTCTGCTCTTCGATATTGTCGGCGTCGGAGGCTTCGTGAAAGGCACCTCCCTCCTGGAAGGCACTTTCAAATTCGGTCTTGCTGATTTCTTCGAGGCCGACTTCCTGGGTGGCCTCCTGGTCGACGGCGTCGTCGTCTTGCTCGCGCTGGCGAAGCTCCTGCATCGTCAGTGCGAGCTGGCGGTTGTCGGCCTGCATCGAGTTGCCGAAGAGATAGCCGATGAGCTCCTCGTACAGCTGGCCGCAGTTCTGGGCGCGGCCGGCGGGGTCGACGGCGAGCATCGACTCCAGAATCTGCTGGAGCTGGCGGTCGACATCGGCGTACTCACCGATGGGGGGCAGCTGGCGGTTGAGGGCGCGGCGCTGGACTTCGTCGGCGTCGTCGTCGCGATACGGGTGGACGCCGGCGAGCATCTCGTACAGCAGCAGGCCGAGGCTGAAGATATCGCTCTGTCGGGTGTAGTCCTGGCCATCGACGACCTCCGGGGCGGCGTACAAAACGCGGTCGATAATATCCTGGTCATCGATCGGTTCGATGGCCTCCAGAGCCCGCGAGATGCCGAAGTCGGTGATTTTGACCTCACCGTCATAGGAGAGCATGATATTTTCCGGCCGCAGCGAGCGGTGGACGATATTGAGGTTGTTAAAATTAAAGTCCTTGCGCCGGTGTGCGTAGTCGAGGGCTTTGGCGATTTCGGCGGCCACGAATACCGACATCTCCTGCGGCCAGGGATGTTCAAAGCGGACGGCCAGATTCATGGCGCGCGCCAGATCGAGTCCGTCGATGAGCTCGGTGGCGATGTAGTATTTGTTTTGCTGCTCTTCGTGGCCGAGGTCCAGGACCTGGGCGATATTGGCGTGCGACAGGGCCACCGATCGCTTGGCCTCTTCGATGAGCAATTCCACAAATCGCTCATTGGCCGCCAGGCCGGGATTGATGATCTTGATGCACAGGATCTTTTCAAAGCCCTCGACGCCGTGACTTTTGGCCTTGTAGACCTCGCCGATGCGGCCGTCGGCCAGCCGGGCGACCAGCGAGTATTTGCCAAAATCTTCGGGCTGAGCGAGTCGTTGCGTGCGTCCCATGAAGACTCCGTGTTTCGTCGATGAGTCGGTTGGAAGCACCATAACGGATGGGGCACCAGATGTCAGTGCAGATGCCGAGTGTCGGCGCCGGCGCTCTGGGAGCGGTGGTTCTCATGGAACGCGATGTGCTTAGGTTTGTCCATCGAGAAGTGCGGGGGCAAATTGCGATGGCGCCGGGGCCGGGACCATGCCAGAGGGAAGGGCGTTCGGCGATCAATTCCGGGGGGATTATGAAGAGGCTACATATAGGGTTGATGATTGCGAGTTGGATACTGGCGGCGATGGCCGTGGGCTGTACGAATTCAGCGGCTTATGTGAGCGGTGAATCCGGAGCGGAGGAGCACAAGTCCGGTGACGCGGAATCGGACTCCGGGGGATTGAGCGATGAACATATCGAGGGGTTCGAGCGCGAAATTCAGGCGCAGTATCGTCAGCTCAAGATTCATTATCGAGACTACGACAAGACCCGGCGAGCGCCGGAATCGGCGGTGGCCGGTGATCACCGAGAACACCGACTGCATCGCAAATTAAAGCGCCGCCATCGGACCCTGGCGAGACTTCACGAGGACCGGATGTGGCTCGTCGACGACGAGGAGCAGGCCAGCAAAGAGCGGCAACTGGCCAAGGCCCATCGCTCGGCATTCAAGTGGCACGACGAGCGCTTTGAAGACGACGGCCAGGGCGTCGCTCCTCAGGACGCCAAGCTGGAGGTGTTGCGCGGTCAATTCGAACCGGTCGATATCGACTCCCCGGTCGATGATGCCACCGAGGCGGGGCATCGGTAGCGGCCGTCGAGAATCGTTGAATGGTGGTCGTGCGTTGCAACGCGAGGGGTGAACATCTAAGAATCGTGCGGTGTCGATCCGTCTGTCCACCCTTCGACGATGTCTCGGGAAGTCTCGATGACCACCAAGAATATCCAGAGTTATTACGACGAATTCTCCGACTGGTACGAAAATGAGCGCCACGACGGTTACCATCGGCTCATCGACGATCTACAGGTCGATCTGTTGAAAGATCCGGCGCGGGGCAATGACGTTCTGGAAGTCGGGTGTGGAACCGGCCTTTTGCTGGATCGAATCGCCGGAGTCGCCGACAGTGCCCGGGGCATCGATATCAGTCCCGGGATGCTCGAACAGGCCCGGGAGCGAGGATTGGATGTCGTCGAGGGCTGTGCGACGGAGTTGCCCTTTGAGTCGGAGAGTTTCGATGTGGTCTACAGCTTCAAGGTGCTGGCCCACGTCGAGGAGATCGAAGCGGCAATGGCCGAGTGCAGCCGTGTCGTTCGACCCGGCGGTCAGTTATTCTTGGAGTTTTATAATCCGCAGAGCCTCCGATTTGTGGCTCGTCAGGTCGGAGGGCCCAAAAAGATCTCGGATTCGACGCGGGAGTCGGCGGTGTACACCCGCTGGGATCGGCCCGAGGAGGTCATCGATTATCTGCCCGAGGAGATCGAATTCGACGGATGGGCCGGGGTACGGATCTTTACACCGGCGGCCTTTTTCCACCGTCTTCCGCTGGTCGGTCCGGCCCTCCGGAGACTGGAATTCGTCGGGCGAGATACGCCGCTGAGCCGATTTGGTGGGTTTCTCGTCGCCCGAGCCACAAAGCGCTCGTCGGGATGACCGGCGCCAAATTGCACTGCGTCGGTCCCATGACGGCGGCGGCGATTTCGAAAACGGCGGGGATTCGCTATCCTGTCGATGGCAAATAACATTGGAAAACGGCGCCGGCGTTCCCGGGTTGAGGGGAAAAAGATCAGATCGTTGATGGCGCCGATTCGAATCGCAAGACCCCAGTTCGGATCATGGATGAGAACATGAGCGAAGGTTCCAACGTTCCGCTCTTTGAGCCGGGAGGTCGACTCTCCGGCAAGCGTCTGTCGCCGGCGGTCGACGAGATTTTTGAGATCCTCGAGGACCGGCTCGCCGAATTGGGGCGCTCGATGTTTTTGCCCCTGGATCTTCTGGTGGTATTGCTGGAGCGCAATCACGGGTCGCTGGCGCGATTGATCGCCGTCGGCACCGATGGGGTCGTCGAAAGCGACGATGTCGCCAGGCGGTTAAGGGTGTTGGCCGGCGAGGTCGACACCGACGCAGAGGTCGATACCCAGAGACCAGAGCGGTGTTTGTCGAATTTTTCGCGCGGGTTTTCGCGCATCCTGCGGGAGGCCGCCGAACAGGCCGAAGACCGGGGCGCCGATCGCCTTCGGGAATCCGATCTGGTTCGCAGCGTGGTGTGGCGTGCGGAGGCCGTGGAGTCGGCGTCGATTCGGTGGGCCATTCGACGGCTCGGCGAGGGCGAGGGAGACGCCCTATTTGACGAGCGGGGGCTGCTCAAGCTCAACGTCTTCGACAAGGCCTGTACCGGGATTTTGGAGGGGGCGATGAAGCTCGCCGCCTCCCACGGGACCTCATTTCTGGGGACCCCGCATCTCATCGCCATGATGGCGTCGATCCGCGATTCGGTGATCTGGCGCTCCGCAGAGGCCCGGGGCCTGGAGCCGAGTCGACTTCGCGAGGAGTTGATCCGGCTGATCGGGTCGAAGCCGGAGCCGATACCGGAATTTCTCATCGGTCGAAAGACGCTGACGCCGCGGATGATTCGGATGTTGCAGGCGTCGGCATCCGACGACGACCACAACCGAGTCGGGGAACACGACCTTGTGGAGGCCTTTTTGGACGACGGCGGTTCGTCGCTGGAGTTGGTACAGGCGCTGGGGCTGGAGAGCGAGATCCGAAATGCCCTGGGAGAGCCACGGGTGCTGGCCGGGACCCAGCCGGTGGAGGCGGCCATCGAATTTGCCTCCGAGCGTCGGGCGTCGCCGACACTGGATACGCTGGGGCGGGACCTGACGCAGGAGGCACTGGCCGGGCAATTACCCACGATTGTAGGGCGCAAACGGGAATTGACGCGGGTCTTTAATGTGCTGATGCGCCGCGAGCAGCGCAATCCGCTGTTGATCGGCGAGGCCGGCGTCGGAAAGACGGCACTCGCCGTCGGACTCGCTCAACATATCGCCGCCGGCCGGGGCCCCGAAAAGTTGAGCGGCTACCGGGTCATCGAGATCAACGGGGCCAGTCTGATGAGCGGCACCAGTTATCGCGGCGATCTGGAGGCGCGCATCGAGAGCCTCCTCGAAGAGGCCAGTCGCAGTGTTATTTTATTTATCGACGAGGCCCACGCCGTCTTCTCACCGCGCTCCGGCAGCAATACTCCGGGAGAAGTTCCCAATCACTTCAAGCGGGCGCTGGCGTCGGGAAAGATCGCCGTCGTCGGGGCGACGACTCAAGACGAGTACCGCCGGTGGTTCGAAAAGGACCCGGCGCTCAAGCGGCGTTTCGAGAGCATCGAAATTCAGGAGCCGGAGCGGCCTTTGGTGCGCGATATCCTGGCGTCACTGGTGCCGGAACTCGAAGAGGAATACGGTGTCGAGATCTCGGAGCGCGCCACCGAGGAGGCCATCGAGCTTTCCGTTCGCTACCTTCCGGAACAGCGGCTTCCGGACAAGGCCAAAAAGCTCGTCATGGATGCCTGTATCGCGCGGGCCAATCCGATGTGTGACGACCTCGAAGGGGAGTCCATGGGCGTCGCCGATGATCGCGGAGACGCAGAAGCAACGCCGACTGTCGATCGCCGCGACATTGCGCGACAGGTCCACCTGAAAACATCGATTCCGATGAATCGATTACTCACCGGCGAGATCAATTGGTGGGAGGGGCTCGAGCAGCGGCTGACGGATGCCGTCGTCGGTCAAGACAAGGCGATGCGACAGGTGGCCCGGGTCCTGGTGGGAAGTCGGCTCAAAAGCGGGGATACGCCGCGTCCATTGTCGGTGTTGGCCTTTGTCGGCCCCGGTGGAGTCGGCAAGGCGACGGCCGCGCGAGCTCTCGCCCGGGAGGTCTTCGGTGACCGCCGGGCATTGATTCGACTGGATATGACCGATTATCAGCAATCGCACGCCTTGAGCCGGCTTATCGGCTCCCCGCCGGGATATGTGGGCTACGAAGATGCCGATATGCTGGTAACCCCGCTTCGCAAGCGCCCCAGCAGTGTGGTGTTGCTGGAGGACTTCGACCGCGCGCATCCCCATATCCAGGACCGACTGCTGCGGCTTATCGAAGAGGGGCAATTGGGCGACTCCCAGGGCCGTCGCGCCGATGCTACCAATGCCGTCTTCGTATTGACGATGACCACGGAGTCGGCGGTAAGTACTGAGCCCATCGGGTTTGCGTCGAGTAGCAGCGGCGACGATGGAGTACCGGATGAAGTGAGCGATGACCCGGTCTTCGAGCGGATTGAACGGCGGGTCGACGGTGTGGTGTCATTTGCCGGATTGTCCGACGACGGTCACGCCGGAGTTGCGGCGCTTCTTCGCTCACTGTTGGAGCGCTTTGCAGACAACCTCAAGGATGAATACGGAGTCGACGTCGAGATCACCGACCAGGTCATCGACGTTTTGGACGACAAGGTTCGCAATTGTAGCG
>CAYUPT010000229.1:0-6611 GCA_964446725.1 uncultured Bradymonadales bacterium
GCGCTGCTATTTCGTCGTCATACGAACGAGTCTGGCATCAAAATCTTCTCGGCGAATACTCGGTCCGCTATACGCAACAGGCTCCTAACTCATCCCGCCGGGCATCGACTCCAGCGCTTCCAGTGTCACCAGACTTACGTCGGTGACGAGTTGTACGATAAATCCCACCAACAGCGTGTTGGCGACAAAAAACAGCAGATAGATCACCAGCAGTTCAAACCACCGCCGATTTGGTGAGATGACGGCCGTCGCCGCCAGGCTGACAAACCCCGAAATCGCCGCCACCCACGCCAGCAACTCCGGGTATACTGTGGTGATAACAACTACTGATTCCATCTCGTATCCCGCCGGTCCGCGTCATCGCCTTCGGATTCGTCAGATCGACCGGCAATATGGAGCAAATTAAAGAAATTAATGGTAAAATGGGCCACAACCGGCGCCAGAATATTGCCGGTGTACATATACAATAAGCCGAAACCGAAACCGAGTACCACGGCCATGATCGTCCACGGCAAAAACTTTTTTCGATCCGGTCCGATGTGAATCAATCCGAATACCACACTGGCGACGACGAGCCCGATCCACTCGTTGCCCGGCAACTGGCCAAACGCCAACTCCGAGAGCGCCTGCTGGAGGAATCCGCGAAAAAAGACCTCTTCTGCCACCCCGCTTGTCACGGCGAAGACCAGCACCTGAAACGGCGTAAGCTTCCCCAAAATCTTGCGAAACTCCCGGGTCAGCGTCTCCGCCCACTGTGTGGTGTGCTCCAGGATGCGGCTGGCGACGACGGTCACCACACCAAGGCCGGCGCCGAGGGCCACATCGACCCAGATCGCCTGGCCCCAGCCCTCGTGCCACTGCAGGAGATCGAGCCCCAGCCACAGTGAACCCAGAAGCCAGGCCGCCAGTGTCAAAATCCCGTAGAATACCACCGCCAGGCCGGTCGACATTCCCCCCGGCGGAGGTTTTACGGGCTGGTCGCCATCGTTCAATTCCGGTGTCGAACCGTAGGGCTCTTGGGAGGGGTCGTCACTCACGACGGGGCGTCCTCGTGTTGTTCGAGTAATTCACTCGCCTGTTGTTCGAGCTCCGGGCGACTCTCCTGGCCGCGAAACCGCACCGTCGCGCCATTGTACGGGTACAACCGCCAGTCGACATGAAAGCGGATATCGCGCTGGCTGCGGAAGTAATTCTCCAGTTTTTCAGACAAAAACTCGATGGCTCCCAACAGCCGTTTTCTGGAGGTCGTCTCCTTTAGAAACCGCCGGTCCTGATCCTGCTCGATGACCGCCGCTTCCAAATCTAAGCGAGACGACTCGTCGGGCAACACAAGCGACAACTCGGCACACACGAAGTCCTCTTCGTCCTCCACGGCGAGTTGAATTTTCTCGCCGGGCCGAAAATAGGCGCGAAGCCGAGCCTTGATGCGGCGTTCGATCTGTCGGAGCGCAGCGTCGGTGACGACCACCGGAGGCTGCGATGCTGTATTCTGGGGATTGGTCATGTCTGCTCCTCACTTCTTTGCAGAGACAATGCCTGTCGAGTCCAATTGTTCGAGACGACGACGCCAGTCGGAATCTGCGAAGATATGGGCAATTCGCGTCGTCGAGTCGCGCACCAATTCCACGATAACACCGCCCCCGGGCCACGCACCGGGTATGCGATCGAGCCACTCTACGCAACAGAAGGCACTGCGCCGCTCGATCTCATCCCAGTACCCGATCGATTCCAGTCCACCCCAGCCCTGCAGGCGGTATAGATCGATGTGCAGACACAGCGGCGACGTCTCGTACTCCTGAATCAAGGCGTATGTCGGGCTCGTCACCGGTTGAGAAAAGTCGGGCTCCACGCCCTGGACGACCCCTTTAACAAATGTCGTCTTCCCGGCTCCCAGTGGTCCCACAAGGCCCACAAAGTCGCCGGATTCGGCGCGGCGGCCAAACCACCTGCCGAGCCGCCCGGTCGCCGCCTCCCCCTCCAGTTCAATGGTGGCCACCGGGCGTTTCGACAACCCGTCATATGCACCGGGCTCGATTCTATGCGATCCGTCACTCATCGATGGCTCCCTGCGTCGCACCACTGATCAGCGGACGGGAATCGGATATTCCACGCCGCGCTCGTGGACGGCCCCGTGTTCCGGGAAGCGCATTCCGCGAAAGCGCTCGATGAGACACTGTCCGACCGGTTCGCTCTGATACTGTGACTCCTTGAGTTCGACACCGCCGGTGGTCCCCGAAGGTCGAATGAAAAACTGCACCGTCACTCCGCTAAATGATGGGTCCTGACGGGCCTCCATCAAGACGCATTCGCGGATCGCCGAGAAGTCGGAGGTGATGACCCGATTGATATCCTGATCGGTGAGATGGCGATCGGTTCCCGATCCGGCGGCGAAGTCGACCTCCGCGACCTCCTGTCGTTCTTCGGCCTGGGCCCCCGAGCCCGACGGCTGGCCCGATGATGCGGGCTGCTGCGACTGGGCCTGGGCGATCTGGCGCTGAACTTCTTCTTCGCTGGCCTCCGGATTGAAGATCCCCTCCAGAACATCGGAGTCGACCTCCATGGTCTGAAAATCCGTCGGTGGTGGTGAAAAGTGGTAGTCGTCCATCGAGGCAAAGGCTTCATCCAGTGGAATCGGCTCCGGATCCGGTTGCTGTAACCAGAACCAACCCATGGATGCCAACACGCCCAGGGCACCGATGATTCCGATGACCAGCGCCGCTTTGCCGCCGGATTTCACTTTCTGCTCGATTTCGGCGCGACGTTCGGCCTTTCGCCGACGGCGCTCTTCGCGGATCGGAATGTACTCGTTGACCGGATCCTCGAAGACATCGAAGTCCTCAAGCGCTTTGCGCTCCTGGGTGATACGGTCGAGGACCTCCGAGTGCTCATCGATTTCGTCGTCGTATAGTTGGTCCAGAATTTCCTGTTCGGTAAACGGGCCGTAATCGAGGCCGTCGATCTCGACGAGATACCGGTCA
The DNA here is from genome assembly GCA_964446725.1 of uncultured Bradymonadales bacterium. Classification (GTDB taxonomy): domain Bacteria; phylum Myxococcota_A; class Bradymonadia; order Bradymonadales; family Bradymonadaceae; genus SLJM01. Next base: position 2,979 of record CAYUPT010000229.1, read on the forward strand.
TCGGCCGAGGTATCGGCTGAACCGCCATCGATATCGCCGGGTTCGAAGATATCGAAGAGTTCATCGCCGTCGTCTTCCTCGGGTGTGACGGCCGGCTCGATCGGCAGTGCTCCCGACGGAGGCGGCCCCTCGAGGCGAGCACCGGCGTCGCGGGCGACCTCTTCGAATTCCGCGCGAAATTCGCCGACCGAGCCCGGCCGCTGTCCGGGGTTTTCCGACAGACAGCTCGACACCAGACTAAAGAGCGCCGGCGGGTATTTTGACAGGGCGTCGACGGCCACGTCGGGAGCTTGCTTGCGCGTACTGGGAAGCCCGGTCGGACTGAGCAACTCGGCGGCGATCATCCCGAGGCTGTAGAGATCGGAACTCGGGCCCAGCCGGGAGGGATCGGCGGCGGCCTCCGGCGCAACATAAATGCTGTCGATAAACGGTCCCTCGCCGCGCTCGAATAGGTGCTTGCTGGTCACGCGGCCGACGGCCAAATTTCCGACCTTCACCGCCCCGTTGTCTTCCACATAGATATTGTAGGGCGTCAATACGCCGTGACAGATCTGACGCCGATGGACCGCCTCCAGCCCGTCGCAGGTGTGCGCCAGGACTGTAAACGCATCGCGCAGACTCAGGGTGCGCCCCTCTTCGCGGCGGCCGGCCAATAACTTCGACAGTGTGGCGCCGTCGCCGTATTCCATGGCCACAAAGATATCGCCGCGATCGGTCCGCCCCATGCCGACGGCACTCAAGAGGTTGGGGTGTTCGATGGAACTGGCGACGCCGATCTTCGAGCGAAGCTGACCGAAACGCTCATCTCCCGGAAAGGGCATCGTCAACACCTTGACGACCACCGGCTGCTGGCTCTCGGCGTCATTGCACAGATAACTGATTCCACCGCCGGAACTGCCGAGGTAGCGCTCGACGAAGAATCGGCCCCCCACGGAGTCCCCGGTCTGAAGCGTCGTCTCATCGGGGACATCTCGACTTCCGCGAACGCCCGGGGCCTTCTTCTGGACCGCCGGACTCGGCGGCGGCCCGGGAGGCCCACCAGAGGGTACTTCCGGGGGAGCAGAAGACCCCGATGGCCTTCGAGACTCCCCGCCGCGGGCGTTGCTGTCGGTGGTCGTCGCTTCCTTGGAGGAATCACTCATCGGCTTCCGTTCCGTTCTCGACATCATTGGGATTGCGATCGACCGGCGATGACTCCTGACCGACGCCGTCGACCGGCGCATCGCTTTCATCGATCTCGCCGTCATCGATCAACTGCAGTGGCCGTCGGTCATCTATGGGCAAATCGACGTACCAACGTCGGTCGTCTCCGCTCCAACGAAGTGGGACATCCGTGCTGCGATCATCGCGAAATTCGACCAGTACCACCAGCTCTTCTCCGTCTGACGGCGCCTCCGGCGTAGCCCCGTCGATGCGCATCCGAGAGATCAACATCGGACTCTCCATGCGCGTGACCACCAGCATATCGGTGCGCTCCAGCGGTGGCTCACCGTCAAAGTTGGCGTCCAAGTCGTCCTAGGCCGATTCCAGCTCCCGGCGCGTCGGCGGCCACACCGACTCCAGAGCGCGCTCGACTTCGCCTGCCCGCAAATCGCCAAAGAACCCGCGGACGACCTCTTCGGGCGACGCTGTACCGTCATCGCATCCGGCAACGAAGGCGCCGAACACAGCGATGACCACCAGCGCTGCAGTCCATCTGTAGTAAAAGAAGCCGGGCTGCATTCGATGGTACTCTTCGTTTTAAAAAAGCGTCAAGATTCGAGCGGGCTGTATCCCGACGGCGGACGGTCTCTAGGGGTCATCCGTCGTCGGAGCGATCCGGGGGACCATGGGAGTCGCGAGTCGTCTCCTCGAGTAACTCCGTCTCCTCTGTGGGATTTTCAGGCTCCTCGACCTCATCGAGGATCTCCAGATTCCAGCTGGAACTGACCGCCGTCGGACCGCTCTGGGCGTTGTCATCGACTTCGCCGAAGCGCGGATGGGATTGACCGACATCATCGCTCTCCGACAACGGCTGTTTTTTGTCGGAATTGTCATCCAGGGGCCTGAGTAGCTCGAAGGCGACCAGGCGATCGATAATACGTCCCAGGTCCTCGCTCTCGGGTTGACCGACGATTCGTCGGGCTTCGGCGATGGTTCGCCGTTCGCGAAACACTTCGACGATGCGAAGTTCGATCGGATCCAGAACTCCCGGGCTCAATCCCTCGAAACGTCCCGTCCGAGTCAACAACGATGTATGCGGGCCCAATTCCCCCTGCGCCTGTGGTTGCTTCGATTGGCGCAGGACCTCAAGGAGCAACTCGTCGATATCCAATTCCAGAGCCCGCGTGGGCCATGACCGGTGACTGTCGCGCGGCGTCTCGACAAATGCGAAGGCACCGTCCTCGTTTCGGCACAGGGTGCCCATGATCCGATGGGCACGCTGCTGACGGGCCTTGACGAGGGCCGATTTATCGATGGTGCCATCTCGTTGCATCTTCGCGGCCAGGGCCTCTGTGCTGAGCGTGGCGCGCAATTCGCGGTACTGGTGGTGTTGACGCTCATCGAGTGCCCCCTGCTCATACAGGATATCGACCAGCGAACCGTCTCCCGACTCTGCTCGTGCATCGACGGCCTGCAACGTCGATTTGTCGACGTATAAGACGTAGCCTTCCCCGCTAAGATCGACCTCCAGCGCCCCGCGAAGTCGGCGGTCGCGGATGGTATGCAGCAAGTCGATGACCGACAGCGACTCCAGTTGGCCCGAGAACCCGGTTGCCGGCGGCATCTCCTTGATGGCGTCCAGGACACCGTCCATGCCGTTGCGAAGCATCGCCGACAGAATGCGCTGGAGGCGGTCGGCCCGGTTTGTCGGGTTCGCCGTCAGCCCCAGCCGATCCCAGTGTTCGGCGATAATATTTGCGAATTGGTGAGCACTGGAAAAATCTCCGGACATCACATCCTGGAGCGATGTCACGGCGGTGACGTCGGCCTGCGTCGATGGTTTCGATGGTTCGCGCTCGGGCATCGTCTCCCGTTTGGCGCCGTCGACTTCGGTGTCCGGTTCATCACTCCAGGGGTTTTTATCGGCGAGTTCCGCGGCGGACATCCTGCGTTTTTGCGCTCGACCGACGCGAGCGCCGCCGATATCTTTTCGTTTCGACAACTCCTCGACCTCCAGGATCATGCTACTGCCGGCGCCATCTAGCTCCAGGACGTCGAGTAATTCCTCGGTCGACTGCCGATGGTCGTCCCCGGCGCCCGGTGCCGGCGATTGGCCCGGGACCTCGACGGTCGGTGGTTCGTGCTCCGACGTCGAAACACTTCGGGCTGTGCCACTCTCGAGAGACGTCGACGCATGTTCATCCAGTCCCAGCAATTGCCGACAACGCTCGAGTAATTGATCGGCCGAAAAGGGTCGCTCTAGCCAGGGCTTTTCGCCGACCAGCGGACGCGACTTCTCGACACCGCACACCAGATTTGGCAACTGACGCCCATCGCAGTGCCGAATCCACTGCTCCGCTTCCACGGCCCCGCTGTCGATGTCGATAATGGCAAGGTCTGCCCGGGCGGCTCCCGGCGGGTGTCCCTGGAGGACTTCGACCTCAAAAGCCTCCGATTCCTCCAGAACATCCACCATCAGATCCCGGATCG
>CAYUPT010000230.1:0-6597 GCA_964446725.1 uncultured Bradymonadales bacterium
CCGGTATTTGACGTCGTTGGCGCGAAATTCTGCGCGCAACTCATTGACGGTATTGACGTCAATGCCGGTGTGATTCGCCAGAATCACCGACTTCGCATTCTCGAGATCGGAGCGGATCGACGCAACGAGTTCTTCTTTTTGCGTCCGATTCACAACATCTCCTCGTGATCTATTGCACTAAAAAAACCCTCGACGCTCAATGCGAAGAGGGTCTGCGGGAGTCTGCCGCCCTGGTGGGGCTCCCATCCGGGAACCTGCCTACAGGGGACATCCTTTGCCGAAACCGTCTCCGCTGGATATTAAGAGCCGGTCATCGACTCACCTGCTTCTTCGACGTCGAAAGCAACGTGTTGTAGACTGGCAGGCGATATTCTCAACTGCCAGCCGGTGGTGCCGCCGTCGGCGGCGAACCGCCGACGGTGTAACCGACGGTGAACTCACCGTCAAGGCACCTTGTTGACGCTTACAGCATCTCGCGTGCAAACGTGGTGTCCAATTTCAGACTGGGGCTCATGGTCGCACTGAGCGCAATGGTCTGAAAATAGGGCATCTTTGCGCTGGCGGGCTTCATCCGCGCCAGACGCTCGATAAGGGTGTGGACGTTCTCGGCCAGATCTTCGGCTTCGAAGCTGGCCCGTCCCACCGGAATATGGATGATCCCGGCCTTGTCGACCCGAAATTCGAGTCGACCGGCCTTGAGCTTCTCGACGATCTCGGTGATATCGAACGTCACCGTTCCCGCCTTCGGGCTGGGCATCAATCCACGGGGACCGAGCACCCGGCCAAGTCGACCGACTTCGCCCATCAGATCCGGGGTGGCGACGGTGACGTCGAAATCCGTCCAGCCGTCGTTGATGCGCTCAAAGAGGTTGTCGGCACCGACGAAATCGGCGCCCGCTGCCTCGGCTTCTTTGGCGTGATCGCCGCGGGCAAAGACGAGAACCGTCGTGTCTTTGCCGGTGCCGTTGGGCAGCGAGACCGCACCGCGGACCATCTGGTCGGCGTGGCGGGGATTGACGTTGAGCCGAATGGCGGCGTCGATGGACTCGTCGAATTTGGCGTACGACATCTCTTTGACGAGTTGTGCCGCTTCATCGAGTTCGTAGCGCTTGGCGGGATCGACCTTGTTGTTGGCCGCTTCGTATTTCTTTCCGCGTTGTGCCATCACTCACCTCCAATCACATCTACACCCATGGACCGACAGGTTCCGGCGACGGTTCGCGCCCCGGCATCAATATCGTCGGTCGTCAAATCCGGCATCTTGACCTTCGCAATCTCTTTGCATTGCTCCCAGGTCAATTCCCCGACCTTGTCTCGGTTCGGGACACCGCTGCCTTTTTCAATTCCCAATTCCTTGAGAATCAGCATCGAGGCCGGTGGGGTTTTGGTAATAAAATCGAACGATCGGTCCGCATACACGGTGATCTCAACGGGAATCAACATCCCCTGGTCGTCCTGCGTCTCGGCGTTAAACGCCTTGCAGAACTCCATGATATTGACACCGTGCTGACCGAGCGCTGGTCCAACCGGCGGCGATGGATTCGCCTGACCGGCCATGACCTGCAACTTGATTTGTCCTACTTCTTTTTTAGCCATTATTCTCCTCGTCTCCACCCGTCGAGCGGGTGTGCAGTAAAGCGTTGCCCTCTCGACTCACCCCGAACCGACGGGGGGCCTGTGGCAACTCCTGCCAAAAAAAATCCTCCTGTCCCATCCGGCGCGAATAGCCGAACACCAACAGCGAGGACGCACTCGCTTACATCAAACAAAAGGCCGGATCAAGCGACCCGGCCACACCATCCCCCCACCGCTTGGATTATTCCTCGACGGCTTCCACCTGATCGAAGTCGAATTCCACCGACGTCGGCCGGCCGAAAATCTCGACGAAGACCCGCAGGCTCTCTTTGTCTTCCTGCACTTCTTCGATGGTTCCCGTAAAGTCCTTGAAGTTGCCTTCGGTGACCCGGACTTTGTCGCCCTGGCTGTAGCTGTAGGTCGGTTCCGCTGACAGCGTTCCCTCTTCGATCCGATCCGAGATCTGCTTGACCTCCGACTCCGGGACCGGCGACGGTTTCGACTGCTCGCCGCCCAGAAAGCCCATGATCTTCGGCGTATCCTTGACGGTATGCCAGGCCCGATCACTGAGGATCATTTTCACGAAGATATAGCCGTTATAAAAGCGCTTTTCCTTTTCTTTGCGCTTGCCGTTTTTGACCTCCACCACCGTCTCGGTGGGGATGTAGATCTCCTCGAAATCGTCGGCCACATTCCGGGCCTCGATCCGCTGCTCAAGCGCTTGCTTGGCCTTTTCTTCGTAGCCCGAAAAGGTCTGGACGATATACCACTGTTTGGATTCTTGCGCTTCTGACATGCGATCTGGTCCTAAGGTCTCAGAAGTGGTCAAAAAAAGCGGACCGAAGCTCGGCGAGATGATTTGTTTGGCTTCCAAGCGCTCAAACGAAGACCTATCCGCAGGATAAGTCGAGTATTGCGCGCAAAGAAGCCGGACAAATCAGCCGGCGAATACTGACGGGAGACTTTCTTGACCGCTTCTCAAATACCGAGCGTCAGGATGTAGTCGGTCACCGGCTGCCATACCTGATCGGCTCCCCATAAAAAGAAGCTCAGGATGACGGTAAACACCGTGACCTCGATCGTCGACTGCTGGGTATCTTTGAGACCCGGCCAGGTGACCTTTCGAAGCTCGACGACCGTTTCATGGATAAAGGGATCGATCTGATCGTGGGTTTTCATCCAGTAAATCAGGATCCCGGTCAACGCAATCGCCACAATCCAGGTCAACTGGAACATTCCGAAAAACACCTGCTGTTGCAGTGCGTCGACGGAATGCCACAACCACTCCATGGACTTCTCAAAGATGACAAAGCCCAAAATAGCGCTGCCGATATAGGTCAGTGTGACGCCTCGCGATACTTCCATGCTCGTTTCTCGTCTTGGTCGGTGCTCGCCGTTATCGGCCCGACGAATTGACATCCTATCTCAAAGCGATGTCGACTCGCAGTTATCGGGCCCCGAAATCACCGGTGGCGACTCGGTTCGCGACGACGATTGACAGTCTCCATATAAAGAGACGGGGCGTATCATACGCCCCGCGTTCGCGATTCCGCCTTGCGGCGGAAAAAGCAGGCCAGGAGGGACTCGAACCCACGACCGTCGGATTTGGAATCCGATGCTCTCCCAACTGAGCTACTGGCCTAAAAAACCCGCAGCAGGTACCGGCTCGCCGATCGAGGCGCTCCGTGACCCGTCCATCGTACAAACGCGACGACACTGCAGGTTATTTCGATGCGGTGACCATCTTCGGCCACCGCACCTCATTGTATTCAGTCGATGACTTCGGTGACAACACCGGCACCAACCGTTCGGCTACCTTCGCGAATCGCGAAGCGAAGCCCTTCTTCCATGGCCACAGGCGTGATCAGCTCACCGGTAATGGTGATGTGATCGCCGGGCATGACCATTTCGACGCCTTCTTCGAGAAAAATCTCGCCGGTGACATCGGTGGTCCGGAAGTAGAACTGCGGACGGTAGCCCGCAAAGAACGGCGTATGACGTCCACCCTCATCCTTTTCGAGGATGTAGATTTCGGCACCGAACTTGGTGTGCGGCGTCACGCTGCCGGGCTTGGCCAACACCTGGCCGCGCTCGACATCTTCCTTGTTGATGCCGCGAAGCAGGCATCCGACGTTGTCGCCGGCTTGGCCTTCGTCGAGCATCTTGCGGAACATCTCGACACCGGTGACGACGGTCTGCTCGGGCTTGTCCTGCATCCCGACAATTTCGACCTCGTCTTGCGGATGAATGACACCGCGTTCGATTCGGCCGGTGACCACCGTTCCGCGACCCGAAATCGAGAAGACATCCTCGATGGGCATCAAAAACGGCTTGTCCGTGTCGCGCTCCGGGGTCGGAACGTGTTCGTCGATGGCGTCGACGAGCTTCATAATCGCTTCGTCGGCGATCTCGCCTTTCTCACCTTCCAGCGCTTTGAGCGCCGAGCCGATGATAAGCGGGATGCCATCGCCGTCGAAGTCGTAGTTATTGAGCAGCTCGCGGACTTCCATCTCCACCAGATCGATGAGGTCCTGGTCGTCGACCATGTCGGCTTTGTTGAGAAAACCGACGATGGCCGGAACTTCGACCTGCTTGGCGAGCAAGATGTGCTCGCGGGTCTGGGGCATCGGACCATCGGCCGCCGAGACCACCAAAATGGCGCCATCCATCTGGGCGGCACCGGTGATCATATTTTTGACGTAGTCGGCGTGGCCGGGGCAGTCGACGTGAGCGTAGTGACGCTGTTCGGTTTCGTACTCGACGTGCGAGGTGGCGATCGTGATTCCACGCTCCCGTTCCTCTGGCGCCTTGTCGATATCCTCGAAATTCATCGAGGTATCGGTCCCCTCTTTTTCACTGAGGACACGAGTGATGGCGGCGGTCAGCGTCGTTTTTCCGTGGTCGACGTGACCGATCGTTCCCACGTTGACGTGGGGTTTCGTTCGCTCGAATTTCTCCTTGGCCATGTTTCAACTCCCTTGGCTCTGTCGCCAAATTAATGGTTGACACCTTTGTGGATTTACCGGGCAGCGCACGAGCCATTAAGAAAACACGTCCGCCTCGGCGCAGCCACCAAACCTTCGACAACCGATGTCCTTAATGCACAATCGGGTCGTTCGTCCAATGGCGTTACCGTAGAGCCCTCGATCGGAATTGAACCGACGACCCCCTCCTTACCATGGAGGTGCTCTACCGCTGAGCTACGAGGGCATAAATTGTGACGTCGTCCCTACCGTTCAGGGCCGACGCGTCGTTCACAAGCGGGAGACGGGATTCGAACCCGCGACCCTCAGCTTGGAAGGCTGATGCTCTACCAATTGAGCTACTCCCGCATCCGCAGGCCGCTCCGTCTTCTTCGGGCGAACCTGTCGGGTGCTTCGATGGTGGGGGGAGGATTCGAACCTCCGAAGGCTAAGCCGCCAGATTTACAGTCTGGTCCCTTTGGCCACTCGGGTACCCCACCGCGAGGGGTGTTCCTACTGCTTTTTATATTCGGCGTCAACCGCCGTTGTTTGTACCGCTGTCTCCTAGAGCTGGCGACAGGACTTGAACCTGCAACCTACTGCTTACAAAGCAGTTGCTCTGCCAGTTGAGCTACGCCAGCACCCTGTCAGAGATGTCGCGTCGGCCGCGCCGTATTCCCGGCGGGCCTCTCCAGCGGGGGCGAATAGATATAAGTCCCGGCAGCCGGTGTCAAGCAAAAAGGCCAGTGCGACCCACCACCGCGATCCGCCGATCGTCAGTCCCCGACGTTGAGGCCGCGAATCCGGTCGTATAGCGCTACGGCCGCCGCCACCGATACGTTGAGACTCTCCACCTCTTCTTTAAGCGGGATCGTGACCCGAAAGTCGCACTTTTTCTCCACGCCCGGGCGCATCCCTTTGTGCTCGCCGCCGACGACGATCGCCGCATTGAGCTTCCAGTCCATCGACCACATCGGTTGGGCGTCTTCGTCGTCGGCGACGGTACCGACCACCCAGTAGCGCTCGTCTTTGAGGCGTTGAAGGGCTTTCGAGAGGTTGGTGACCCGGACCAGTGGCACCTCAAAGGCCATGCCCGCCGAGGCGCGAACAACGGCCGGTGTCATCTGGGCCGAGCGGTGCTTGGGGATGATCACGGCGTCGACGTCCAGCGCCGCCGCACTGCGCATAATCGCGCCCAGATTGCCCGGATCCTGGACCTGGGCGAGGGCCAACACACAGGCGTACCCATCTTTCTGTTCGCCGGCGGCAATCGCGTCGGCCAGATCGTAGTACGGAAAGGCCGACACCCGCGCGGCGATGCGCTGGTGGTTGCCGCCCTCCGACAGATGGTTCAATTCGTCGTTCGAGGCTTTGCGCACCGGGATGGAGTGGCGGCCGACCACGGATTTGATGTCGCCGAATTGGGAGTCCGACAGATCGCCGTTGACCAGGATTTCATCGACTCGACCCGGACTTCGAGATAGGGCCTCTTCGACGGGGTGAATTCCGTAGATATACATATCGCTCAAGACAACTCCCCGCTCGGGGTCGGAGTGACAATCGATTCAGTGATCAGGTCCACCACGTCCAGTGGGTTCGGGGCCAGTACCACCGGCCGACCCATCATCAGCATCGTCGCCCCCGCCGAAAGCGCATCTGCGGGGGTGTCGATCCGTTTCTGGTCATCGCCGGCGATCTCGACATTGGGCAGTCGAATGCCCGGAGTGACCACCATCGGTTTGTCGCCGTATTGCTGCCGGATCTGCGGCAGATTTCGCGTCGACGTCACCACTCCGTGGACACCGGACTCGATCGCCAGTTCCGCAAGTTTGAGATCCCATTGGTCGACGCCGATACCGACGCCGATTTCGGGGAGCATAGAGCCCGAAAAACTTGTCAACGCCGTCACGGCCATAATCCGGGGCCGGCCAGCTTCACCACGGGCCTGCGAACCCTCGAGGGCCGCCTGCATCATCTCCCGGCCGCCACTGGCGTGAACGGTGGTCATATACACCGCGTCGTGGGTCGCGATCTGGCGGCAGGTCTTGTCGACTTCGCT
>CAYUPT010000231.1:0-6561 GCA_964446725.1 uncultured Bradymonadales bacterium
CCAATGCCGCCGCACAGCCCAGGGCATTTCCGGTGTAGGTATGTCCGTGAAAGAAGGTCCGGCCCTGCTCCGGTGGACCCAAAAATGCGTCGTAGACCCGATCGGTGGTCAGCGTCGCCGACACCGGCGTATAGCCGCCGGTCAATCCTTTGGCGACGCATACGAAATCGGGCTCTACCCCCTCGCGCTGACAGGCAAACATCTCGCCGCTTCGCCCCATCCCCATCGCCACTTCATCGACGATCAACAGCGCCCCGGCATCGTCGATCTTTTCGGCGGCATGGGCCAGAAATCCATCGGGATAGGTGATCATCCCACCGGCTCCCTGCATGCCCGGTTCAATGACCACGGCCGCCAGACTGTCACCGTGTTCCTCGATGGTGGCATCGAAGTCATCGATAAATTGCTGCTCCGCCTGCCGCCGGGTCTGACCTTCCGGTCGGTGATACGTGATCGGCGACGGACCTCGGACGGATTCAAAGAGCATCGGTCCGAAACGGGCGTGAAATAAGTCGATCCCACCGATCGACACCGCTCCCACCGTATCGCCGCTGTAGGCGTTGGACAATCCCATAAATGTGGTGCGCTGAGCTTCGCGACCGTCGTCGTGCTGCTGCCAGAATTGGAGCGCCATTTTCATGGCAATCTCAACTGACGTTGAACCGTTGTCCGAATAAAACACCTTGTCCAGTGAATCCGGCGCCCACTCCAGGAGTCGCTTGGCCAAAATGACCGGTCGGTCGTTGGTATTGCCCAGAAGCGTCGAGTGGGCGATGTAGTCCAACTGCTCTCGGACCGCGTCGTCGATTTCCTGGCGCTGATGGCCGAAGAGATTGCACCAGATCGAACCGACGCCATCGAGATAGCGATCGCCGTCGGCGTCGATGAGATAGTGGCCTTCACCGGCGACGACGGTCAGCGGTCTTTCCTCGCGATAGACGGTGTGTGGTGTAAAGGGATGCCACACGTTGTCGTCGTCCCACTGTTCGAGCGTCTGTTTGGAAATGTCGCGATCGCTCATCGATATACTCCGGGTGGAAATGGCCGCCTAGCCCCCCGGTAAAGGATAAAAAAGTCCTGTCTGCGGCGCCCCAGTTCGGGGGCCGCATCGAAGTGAATCAGGCTTCGATGACTTCCGGCTCAAAGCCGGCCTGTTCGAGCATCACGGCGTCATCGGACTGTCCCTGGCCGTCGGTCGTCAGATACCCCTCCGTAAAGAATGAATTGGCGGCGTACAGCGCCATCGGCTGCATCGAGCCCAGCACCACTTCCCGACCGCCGGCGACGCGGACATCGACATCGGGATGGACGAACCGGAACATCGCCAGCGCTTTGAGACACTCCTGCGGACTCGGCGGATCGCATTCTTCCATCGGCGTTCCCGGCCGGGGATTCAAGAAGTTGACCGGCACCGACTCCACTTCCAGATCGCGCAGCGTAAACGCCAAGTCGATCCAGTCTCCTTTGTCTTCGCCCATGCCGATAATGCCGCCGCAGCAGGCCTCCATGCCGGCCTCTTTGGCCCGGGTCACCGTCCGGACGCGGTCCTGGAAGGTATGCGTCGAGACCAGATTTTCGAAGTGGTCGCTCGACGTCTCCAGATTGTGGTTGTAGCGGTCGACACCGGCCTCGGCGAGTTGTTCGGCCTGACCTTCTTTGAGCAGGCCCAGCGAGGCGCAGATATCGAGGTCGTATTCCTGTTTGATCTGCTCGACGGCGTTGCAGATCTCATTGATATCGTTGGAACTCGGGCCTCGCGTCGCCGTGACCATGCAGTAGGTGACGGCCCCTTTGTCGTGGGCCTCTTTGGCGCCCTGGATGAGCTCTTCGGCGGATTGGATGCCGTACTGCTCGACGTCGTTGTTGTACTTCATTGACTGACTGCAAAACGAGCAGTCCTCCGGGCAGACACCGCTTTTTGCATTCTGGAGGACGTGGACACGGACTTTATTTCCGTGATGATGCGACCGTATCTGATAGGCGGCGTGCAAGATCCCGAGCAACTCCGAATCCGGGGCGTCGACGATCTGTCGCGCCTCGTCTCGGGTAATGGTTTCTCCATCGATTACGCGGTCGGCTAAATCATTCCAGTTCATCTTCGACTCCATCGTTGCCAAAAGGCGGCGCCAGACATCCAGGCCGGACGATGCAGTTGCGTCGTCCGACCACACAAATTTTAGCGGTTACTTACTTAGAATCCGCCCCCCAGCGTTGTCAACGTACAACCGCCGGGCCCACCTCGCGACTGGGCCCGGAACAAGTCGACGCGCCGCTGTCAAATCCCGTCGCAACTGTCGAGCGCCGCAATGTCGCTGTCGTAGCTGTCGACGACATTATACGACGGGTTGACGCCCCACTCGATATCACCGGCATGCCAGAATGAATCGCTGCCGCCGAGGCTTCGTTGCTCCTCGCTGACCAGGGTGTTGTCGAAGTAGATGCGCACCGTGGCCTGCGAGGAGTCATAGCCGTTGTCGCAGTAGTAATGAACCCCCACGTTGTAGAGTCCACCGCTGGCCGGATCGATGTGATTGATATTCTCCGGATTCGCTCCATAGAGATCATCGATATCCAGGGTAACCTCTCCATCGTTACCCCAGTCCTGTGACGCCTGCTGCCAGTAGAGGGTATCCGTATCCCCCCAATCGTCGGCTTGTCGAGCGTAGTGGATGTCGAGGTCTGTACCGATCCCTGCATTTGCGTCGGGACCGCCAAAGTCGTCCTCGACGGTCTGAGAGGTCCAGACGAGTTGGATGTGGATATCGCCCGGCGGGGTGGCCTCGATATCGACGGTCGCCGGCTCACAACTGGCGATCCCATCCTCATTAAAGACCGTCAACTCCAGGGTGAAATTACCGACAATATCGACCTCGAATTCCGGATTCGGATCCGTGGCGTCGGGCTCGAAGGTCGCCGACGAGCCGACGGGACTGGATACAATCGCCCACTCATAGGTCAAATCGGAGCCATCCGGGTCATGGGACCCGCTGGAAGTGAGCTCCACAACGTCCTGATTGACCGCATCGACAGTATCACTCGGCGGTGTGCCACCGATACTTCCAGCCGCTTCAGCAACCGGGCAATTGCCCTGAACACCGTCGCCGAGGAGTTCAATATCCGTGTCGCCGGCCAACCCTTCGGCCTGCAGTTGCAGCCATCCACTGTCATTACCGGCGTCTAACGGCGTGTATTCAACGAAAAACGCCATTTCCTCTCCCGCCCCAATGGTGTGGCTTTCGGTCCCAAACCCGTCGGGCAGCGAGGCGGCATCGAGTTCGAAGACACCGCCGCCATCATCGATGACCTCAATATCGGAGAGCTCCAGTTCGGTATCGTTCGAGCAATTGCTGACGATCACCATCCGCCGCGTCGTGTCATCGACGGCGGAAGTTCCAAAGTCCACGGTATAACCGGTCGTGACGTCCATACAGGCCAATCCCGCATCGTTTCCTAGAAGGGGGATTATCTCTTCTCCGTCCTCGAGATCATCGCTGTTCACAACCAGCTCGCCCTCCACCGGCTCGATCGTCATCGGAGAAAATATCACCCGGATATACAGTGGATCATCGCCGCTCTCCAGTGTCGTGGGCAGTGCATCGATCGCTCCATTGTCACTGAGCAACGAGAAGTTTTCGGTTCCCTCGCGAACGTAAATATCGTCGATTTCCACATCTTCGGAACCGACATTCTCAATCTCTATGACTTTTGAATCACTGAGTCCGACGGCGAGTTGCGAAAATTCAACGATCGATGGGTCAAACGACAGCGCCCTATCTCCGGTGTCGTCATTATCGCCGTTATCGTCGTTCTCCTGCTGGTTGTCGTTATCTTCGTCGTTTGTACCGTCATTGCTCGACTCGTTGACGTTGAGCGTCTCGCCGTTGTCATCGTCGTTTTCCGAGTTTTCGACGACCGTGCGCTCGTAGACACATCCCGTTCCGGCAGTAACGGCCAATAACAACGCGATAATCGAACATCCTGCAGCGACTCTCAAATTCATGAAATTCTCCTCGAAAAATTCAGACAGCGGACTCTTGGGAGCGTCATAGACTTGCACTCACAATAATTCATCAGCGGAATCGGCATCCTAGCGAAATCGACGCCGGGAAAAAAGACTGGCAAACGACGGCCAGACACCGTCTTATAAAGTGCGGCTCCCCCACCACACGCCACCCCACTCAAACCGCCCATCGGCGAATACTGCGGGACGCGGTGAACACTTCTCAATTCGCTCCGGCCAGCCCCTGGTCATCGTACAATGCATCGACGAAAATGACATCGTCGATCTCTTCGCGCTGCGTATCGATATCGGCGACATGCCAGAAATCGCCGCCCGTATGCATTCCCGCCCCGGCGTTTTCGAGAAGCTCGCTCTCATCGAGCCACAGCTCGCCATCGGAGAAGATGCGCATCTGAACGTCGGCGACGCCATCGTCAAAAGAATCTCCAAAGTAGTAGACCCCCGCCGAATATTGATATTCGGGATCGGGATTGTTGTGCACCAAAATCTCGGGGAACGCGGTATTGAGACTATCGAGCTTCAACTCGACCTGACTTCCGTCGTCCCACTCCTCGGTCGGTGTCATATTGCCATAGTAGACATTCCAGGGCGTATCTCCCCACTGGCCCCGGGAACTCAAATAATGGAGGTCCATATCGATCGAGGCCGGATCATTGTCGCTGTCCGTCGCCTCCCAGCTTAGCTCGACGCGAATCGTCGACTCCGAAACCGCCTCCAATTCCAGAATCGCCGTTTCACAACTGGGCAGCCCCTGATCGTCGAATACCGTCAATTCGATGGTGTAGTCGCCGACGCCGTAGACCGTCAAATCTGCGTTTTCAACATCGGGATCCGATAGATACGCCATATTGTGGTCGCCGGGACTCTCGAGCACCGTCCACTGGTACGACGATATCGACCCGCCATCTTCGGCGTGGGAGTCGGAGGCCGATAACTCGACCGTGGAATCGACCTCCACAACCCCCGTCTGCGCCGCCGAATCATCGCCGAAGATAATCGACGCCTCGGCGACGGGACATCCCTCGTCGACGCCCTGACCGGAGACTGCGATGGAGTACTTCTCATCGTCGGTGTCGACGATCCACTGAATTCCGTGCGCCCCCTCCTGATCGGGCAGATAGCGGATCTGAAAGTTGACCGTATCGCCACCATCGATGCGCTCCGGGTGGTCGTCGAGCTCCTGCGTCGAGCCCGATTCATGGATCTGAACGCTCTCGAAGTACTCGCCGTCGCCCTCCAGGCGAATATCGTCGACCGCAACCGATACATCCCCCGTATTCTCGACGGTCACCACCTCCGATGCCTCCGAATTGAGCGGCACATCACCGAAATCAACGGCGTCCGGCTCGATCTGAAGTGGTGATTCCGGGGCCTGCGTCATCAAGTCGACAGTGGCCGTCGGTTCCGCCGTGGCGCCGGAATACACTTCTACCACGCCGCGGTCCTGGCCGGGCTCATCACCGCTGTAGTAAACGGTGACTTCATGGCTGTCTCCGGACTGCAGTTCCAGCGGCTGCTGAGGCCAGTCGTCGCCGGCCTCAAAGCCGTCGTCCGTATCATCGCGAAATACGATGTCGTCGACGGTCAGTGATCCCTGGCGGTCATCGACATTTCGGAGCACCAATGACTGCTGGGTATCGCCGGCCTCAAAGGTTAGCTCCCCCGGCTCGACTTGCAGTGACGCCTCACCGGACTCCTCGACATTAAACGTCTCGGTATCGACGATATCGACACAACCAACGGTTGCCATCGATGATGCGACGATCACAATCAGTATCAGACCAATTGTTGCGTCTCGTTGATGAAGCATGTAGTCCCCTGCCATTCTAGATTCACATTACTCATTTTAATGCCGAAACCGGCACAAATACTGCGCAATTCCGGCTCTCGATACGATGGATTCAGGACCGACCATGGTATCAGAGCTCGGCGACATTTGCGACCCCGGGCCCACCGACGCACTCGACACACAACCCGTTGGAAGCCCTTCGCCGGCAGCCGATAACCCCGGATCGCAATATGGCAACGGTGCACTGGCGGCACCGAGATGTACGGCAACCACCCACCAACAGACATCGGAGAGTACACCATGGACGTTCTCGAAACCTGCATCTACGCCCGCGACCTCGAGGCGGCCCGGCAATTTTACGAGGGACTTCTGGGTCTGGAGTGCTTTGTCTTCAAGCCACCGCGCCAGGCCTTTTTTCACGCCGGCGACGGGGTCTTTCTGGTGTTCAACCCCGACGAGACCCGACAGGACGAAGAACTCCCACCACACGGCGCCGACGGCTCGGGACATGTCTGTTTTCGGATCGACCCCGGCGAACTCGACAAGTGGCGTCACACGTTTGAGGACGCCGGCCTGGAGATACACGAGGCAACCTGGCCCAATGGCGACAGTCTATACGTCTACGATCCGGCCGGGAATCTCGTCGAAGTCGCCCCGGGGCAAATCTGGGGCAAACCGAATGCCTCCTCGAAGCACTGAGAAGCTATCAAAAAAGTCTCCCGTCGTGATTTCCGGCCGATTTAGACCGCAG
>CAYUPT010000232.1:0-5026 GCA_964446725.1 uncultured Bradymonadales bacterium
GTCATCTTCTTCTGCTTCTTTTATACGGCGGTCCAGGTCAATCCGATGGACATTGCCGACAACCTCAAGAAGTCCAACGCCTTTATCCCGTGAATTCGACCGGGTAAAAAGACCGCGGAGTACATCGACCATACGCTGACGCGTCTGACGGCCGCGGCGTCGATATACGTGGCCGCCGTCTGTGTGCTGCCGTACTTCCTTATCGAGGAGTTCGGCGTCGACTTCTACTTCGGGGGCACAGGCCTTCTGATTATCGTCATTGTCGGTATCGATACGCTCGACGACATCGAAAACCACCTGGTGACACGTCACTACGAAGGATTTGGTGGAGGACCAGGCGGCGGTGACGGCGGCGGACCGGCAGGCGGCGGAGGCGGTGGTGCCATCGCCGGACGCGGCGACGGCGAGCAGACGCCGGACTTCGACGACGGAGACCTCGACTTCGAGCCGGGAGATCCGGACTTCGGAGACGATGATCGAAACTGACAACCGACGTCACCAGCGGTGACGAAGAAAGCCCATCGCAGTTGTGCGGTGGGCTTTTTTATGAGCAGTGCGCCGGAGTGCGAGACCGCATTCGATTCCGGTGTCCACGAGGCGACGACGACCACTTTTGGAACCCCGCAATATTTCCTTTAGCGACAAGGACGACGATGGAGAGCTATCGACTGATGATGTTGGGACCGCCGGGCGCCGGCAAAGGCACCCAGGCGAAGCGACTGGCCGACGAGTTCGGCATCCCTCACGTGTCGACAGGCGACATGCTTCGGGCAGCGCGCCGAAAGGGCACAGAACTCGGAGAGAAAGCCGCCGAGTATATGGACGCCGGCAAATTGGTGCCCGACGAGGTGGTCATTGGAATTGTCAATGAGCGACTCGACGAGGACGACGCCCGCCGTGGGTTTATCCTCGATGGATTTCCGCGCACTCGCCCACAGGCGCAGGCGCTGGTGGATCGCGGGGTGAATCTGGACGCCGTGATCAATATCGATATTGCGGATGATGAAGTCGTGGATCGACTCGGAGGCCGGCGAAGTTGCCCGGAATGCGGTGCGGTGTATCACGTCGACGCCAATCCGCCGGAAGAAGACGACGTCTGCGATAGTTGTGGTCACGAAGGTCTGATCAAGCGCGACGACGATCGCCCGGAAGCCATTCGGCAGCGCCTCGATAGCTATCACGAAAAGACGGCGCCGCTCATCGAGTTCTACGAAGAACGCGGTGTGCTGCGAAATATCGACGGCACCGGTGAGCCCGACGAGGTCAGCTCGAAGATCGTCTCCGAACTCCAGGCGGAATGAAGCCTCGAGGGGTGGCGACGGTGTACCCTGGGTGTGTCGAAGGACAGGGCAAGCGACGTCGAGGTTGAACGTCGACGGAGTGGACTTACATTTCGCCGGCGTCGGCCCCTGGGGGCCGAAACGCGCAGTCTCTGCGCGTCGGCTCCGGCCGCTTGTCGTGGCACACTGAAAGAGGTGGACGACCCCGGCGATCGAGTACCGTCGCCAGGACCTACAGGGCGATCGTTTCGGATCGTCGGGCCCGGTCTTGCAGCCCAGCTTGACGCTCCCGAATTCAGTGTGTATGTAACGGAGCCCTTGTCACCGAAGGGCATCGGGCTGGTATGTCCGGTGGCCGGGTTGACGAGAGGATTTGGAATCAACGAAGAGGACAGCATTTTATGGCGAAAGAAGAAGCCATCGAAGTTGAAGGCGAAGTGGTGAAGGCACTTCCGAACGCGAAGTTTCGCGTCGAACTGGAAAACGGCCACGAAGTACTGGCCCATATCTCCGGTAAGATGCGGATGCACTTCATCAAGATTTTGCCGGGCGATACGGTGACCGTAGAACTGTCACCGTACGATCTCTCGCGGGGCCGTATCGTGTATCGAGAAAAATAAGCGAGTCGAGCATCTCCGGATGCATCGAAAACGATAGGCGATGGCGACGCGAGTCGCCTGCAATCAGGAGAAGACAATGAAGGTACGTCCTTCGGTCAAGAAAATTTGCGACAAGTGTAAAATCATTCGCCGCAAGGGCGTGGTTCGGGTCATCTGTGAGAACCCGCGCCACAAACAGCGGCAAGGCTAACAGGCAATTGTTGGTGCCGGCCCGGCCCGAATCGGTCCGGTCCAGGTCGTCAACGATGGCCGACGAACGACAGGAGAAAGACTGTGGCACGAATAGCTGGTGTTGATCTGCCGCGCGATAAGCGCATCGACGTTGCTCTGACCTACATCTATGGGATCGGCGATACGTCGGCGGACGAGGTCGTTGACAAAGCGGACCTCGATCCGACGACGCGGACCCATGAGTTGACGGAGGGCGAGATTCGCCGCATCCGTGACGTCATCGATGAAGAATACAAGGTCGAGGGTGATCTGCGCCGTGAGGTGCAGATGAACATCAAACGCCTCAAGGATCTGGGTTGTTATCGCGGCCTGCGCCACCGCCGGGGACTTCCGGTGCGCGGCCAGCGAACGCGGACCAATGCCCGGACCCGGCGTGGACCGCGCCGCTCGATGGTACGCAACAACTAATGTGCTGTCGGTTTCGCCGACCACAGCCACCGAATTTTTGACGGCGCGCGAGACCGCCCCGGCCCCGGGTCGACGGCGGTGTCAGTGCCCCCAAGGGAGAGCGATATGGCCAAGAAGAAGAAAGGAAAGAAGAAAAAGCGCAAGGTAAAGTCGGGGGTGGCGCATATCCACGCCACGTTCAACAACACGATCATCACGATCACCGACAAAAACGGCAATACCCTGTCGTGGTCCAGCGCCGGAGCCCGCAACTTCAAGGGCTCACGTAAGTCGACGCCCTACGCCGCCGGCATTGCCGCCGAAGATGCGGCTCGAAAGGCCCAGGAATACGGCCTGAAGTCGGTGGAAGCCGAACTCAATGGTCCGGGACCGGGCCGAGAGTCGGCGCTTCGCTCGCTTCAGTCGGCAGGCCTGAAGATCACGGTCATGCGCGACGTGTCGCCGCTGCCCCACAACGGGTGCCGGCCTCCGAAGCGACGGCGTGTCTGACGACAGATTCGGTGACGCGGCGCCGTCGGCGTCGGTGACGTTTTGGGCGGACCTCATACGGAGAGTCCGCCCCATAGTTTTGGCAAATTAGTTGTGTGGAGGCTTGAAACATGAACATGTTTCGAAATTGGCGAGATCTGATTCGGCCGCGCGAGGTCGAAATCGATGACCGTTCGAAGAGCGAGACGTACGCAGAATTTGTGTGCGAGCCCTTCGAGCGCGGCTATGGCGTCACCATTGGCAATGCGCTGCGCAGAATTTTGCTCAGCAGCATCGTCGGCGCGGCGGTGACCAAAATCAAGATCGAAGGGGCGCTCCACGAATTTACGAGCCTCCCGGAGATCAAAGAAGACGTCACCGATATCGTGCTCAACGTCAAAGAATTGCAGGTCAAACTGCACAGTGACGATCCCCAGCAGGTATCGATCGACGTCGAAGGACCGGCGACGGTGACCGGCGCCGACATCGAGACCGGCCAGAATGTCGATGTCGTCAACCCCGATCACGTCATCGCCACGGTCAGCGAAGAGGGTCACCTCCAGATGGAATTGACCGTCGACGCCGGGCGCGGCTATGTGCCGGCCGACGAAAATAAGTCGGAGGACGACGCCATCGGTGTCATCCCGGTAGACAGCCTGTTTAGTCCGGTCGACAAGGTCAACTACCAGATCAGCCACGCCCGTGTCGGTCAGCGCACCGACTACGACAAGCTGGAGCTCGAGGTCTGGACCAACGGCACCATCGCGCCGGAGGACGCCGTCGCCTACGCGGCGAAGATCCTCAAAGAGCAGATGCAGATCTTCATCAACTTCGATGAGACCCTCGAGCCGCCGCCGGAAGAAGAAGACGACGAGCCGGAGTTTAACGAAGATCTGCTCAAGCCGATCGAAGAACTGGAATTGTCGGTTCGAAGCTTCAACTGCCTTCAGACCACGGGCATCGAGTACGTCGGAGACCTCGTCCAGAAGACGGACTCCGAACTACTGAAGACCAAGAACTTTGGGCGAAAGTCGCTCAAGGAAATTCAGGTCAAGCTCGAGGAAATGGACCTGGAGCTGGGCACGAAGCTCGAGAACTGGCCGCCGAAAGAATTGGAAGAACAAGAAGCCGAAGGCAGCTAAACGCCTTGGGCGGAACGTAATACGGCGGAGACGCCGCCATCTGCAGAGGAATTGGTTACGATGCGACACAAAAAGAAAGGACGCTCACTCAATCGGACGGCGAGCCACCGCAAGGCCTTGCTGGCGAATCTGGCCAAGAGCCTGATTCAGTACGAAATCATCCAGACCACGGATGCCAAGGCCAAGGAACTCAAGAGCTACGCCGATAAGTTGATCACACTTGGCAAGCGCGGCGATCTTCACGCCCGGCGCCAGGCGGTCTCGAAGCTCGGCGACAAGGAATTGGTCGGCAAGCTCTTCGACGATCTGGCAAAGCGCGAAGAGATCGCCGACCGTCCAGGCGGCTATACCCGGGTCATCAAACTCGGCAATCGCCAGGGCGACGGTGCTCCCATCTCGCGAGTCTCCTGGGTCGGTTCTGACCTGGAGAATACCGAGGAGATGCGCTATCCGGAGCATATTCGGGAGCAATTTGTGACCGAAGAGGAATATCTGGAAGAAGAGGAAGAAGAACTCCAGGAATGATGTGGCCGACGCGGGTCGGCGGCGTCGTCCGGCGGGGCGCGCGTAGGACATAGATCGTAGATCAGGCGCCGGGTTTCGGCCCTTCTCCCAGGTGGAGAGGGGCCGAATTTTTTTTGGCAGGGGGAATTGAAGGTCGGCGGTGTGTAGTTTTGGAGGGGGAGGGGAGGTATCAACGAGATGGCGGTGATGCGAGTTATAGTCCGGGGAGCGATGAGATGACGTGGAAGTCGACAGTAGCGTCGATGGTGGCGGTGGGCGCCGTGGTTGCGGTGATGGCGAGCGGCTGTGCGCACCAGGGGGACGTCCGTCAGGGAGACCGGGCGATGGAGGGAGACGAGCCCTATGCAGCGGT
>CAYUPT010000232.1:5126-6535 GCA_964446725.1 uncultured Bradymonadales bacterium
AGGCGCGCGAGGTGGCGTATCGAAGTGGATGGAGAAGTCGAGGAGGGGCGTCTGGATGCGATCGCCGATGCGCTGTTTGGCGCGGAACTTCCCCGAGGAATATCGGATGCGCGAGAGCAGCCGGGACCACGGGCAAGGCTGTCACTGTCGATGGAAGTGGGCGATATTGGGACCGAGACGCGTCGGGAGCGGCGCAGCGAGACCTATATCGAGGGCTATGAGCAGGTCCGAAACCCGGAGTTCGATTCGCTCAGGCGCGATGAACGGGCGGTTCGAGGGGAGCTGATCACGGCCCGTCAGCGGCTGCGCCGTGCCCGGCGCCAACTCGACGACGCCAGGTGGGAGTGGCGACGCCGACGCCGGGTCGGTCGGGCTGTGGTGACTTCGCGCAGCCGGATGAATCGCGCGCGACGACTGGTGCAGCGACGCCAACGAGAGGTAGATCGACTCGTTGAGCGCCGGCGCGGAATCGAGCAGCGTCTTCGGGGCGTCGAGCCCTTTATCGAACGGCCGATCGAAGCGGAGCACACCTGGAATGTCACGGTGGTGGAGACATCGCTTGTGATTGATGTGGAAGCCGAACTCGACCTTCCGGGCGATGAGCGCGGGCAACGACAGGCGCTGTCGGTCGAGATCCGACAACAGAGCAGGCGTCACGAAGCACAGCCGGAGATCGGCCTGGCGGCCCGCGACGAACCGGCGCCGTCGCGCGAGGAGCTGCTACGTCAGGGGGACCGCGCGATCGGAGCGGAGTTGTCGAATTGGTTGATGGCAGCATTCGAGGAACAACGTCTCGATCCGGATACGGCAGGCGATGAGGTGGCCGACGACGCTCTCGTCGACGCCCTGGCGCAGATCGTGATTGGTGCCCCGGAACAGCGGGATCCAGCGGTGGAAGATCGACTCCAGGAGTTGGTGGATAGTCGCCGGGCTCCAGGCCTGCTGATTCGCTTTATTCGCGAATACGAGCGCCGATTGTCGCCGCCGACATCGGGAACGTGAAGACTGTGCAACAACGCTGTCTTTGGCGTTGTCATCTCGGCCGGAACTCTACACAGTAAGCGGCGGCGAGGATACGCCTGCACTGACATCTATACTACGCCTTGAGCACTCGTTGACGGTGCGTCTGACCCGTCGAGAACGCGCTGGATCTGCGTTGCGGCTCGCTCAACGATGCCTCCGGCATCGCTTCGTCACCGCGCCTTGCCCAGCACGCCCTCGACTTTGCAGCCTGCTACCGTCAACTTCGGCTCAAGGCGTTATAAGGAGTTGCAAATGGGTACGTGGATGGAGTTTCGGAAGTGGAATGGTATCGGCTTGGCGCTGGTGGCGGCGGTGGCTGTGGGGCTGGTCGGTGGAGCCTGTCAGACGGTGCCGGATTCCGATGATTCGCCGGACGTCGACGAAGA
>CAYUPT010000233.1:0-6535 GCA_964446725.1 uncultured Bradymonadales bacterium
GCTGTGTCTGAGGACACCGGGGCCGGCGGCCGATTTCGTTGTACTCCAGAGATTGTAATTACGAGGTATGGCCCGATGTTTGCCGAGCGCTTCAACCAGGCGTTGGCGCTGAAGTCACGCGATGTCGAGGAATTTGTAGACGTCTATTTTCATCGACGCCTAGCGGCGGCGGTCACCGCCTTATTGCAGCCCCTTCCAGTGACCCCCAATCAGGTGACACTGGGAGGATTGGTGACCGGCTGGATCGGCGCCGGGTTTTTGTTCCGGGGTTTCTTCGTCGACTCCACCGGACCGGCATCGATGTGGCTTTTGGCGGGGCTATTTTTATTTCTGTCGGTGGTTCTGGACTGTGCCGACGGGCAACTGGCCCGCGCCCGCGGCGGGGGAAGTCGCGTGGGACGAATCCTCGATGGCTTTGTCGATGTTCTGGTCTTATTTCCGACCTACGTGATTCTCGGATTCGGCATCAACGAGTTGTACGGAACGACCTGGTTTGTCATCGCCGCCGTCGCCGGGTTTTCGACCTGGATTCACTGCGTGGTCTACGACAAGCTCAAGAATCTGTATCTGGCGCGAACCAAGCCGGGGGCCGGCGGCGCCGACGGGACCGAAACCGTCGCCGATGTGCGCGCCGATCTGGAGGAGGCAAGTCGAAATGGCTCGTATCTGGAGCGCTTTTTGCTCTGGGTCTACCTCGGTTATCTGCAGGTCCAGGAGCGATTTGCATCGGGGTCAACCGAGACCCGCGCCGATGCACGGACGCCGGAGCAAATCGAGGCCTTTCGGAGTCGCCATCGGTCGACGATGCGCCTGGGCTCTGTCCTGGGGTTGGGCACCCATATGCTCATCATCTACAGCGGTGTGTTGTTGATGGCCCTCAATCCCCTGTCGTTGCTCGTCATGCAGGTCCTCTTTGCCACGGTATTTAACGCCGTGATGGTCGTCGTATTGTGGCGTGCCCGTCGATTCGACGAGGCGCCCCGACCGACGGCGGCCGAATAGTCGACGGTGCCAGATCGACAGCAACGCAGACGCCGGGGCGACCCGGCGTTTGCTGGTTCTTGCGTGCCGCACCGACGACGTGCTGTAGTTGAATTTCCCTCTCGTTTCCGGCTGTGATAGTCTGGAGACTGCATATTTCCAATTGAAGCGCAGCGCTTGTCCTGCCCGGTGACTCTGTTGTCGGGAGCGGGATGCAACGGTCGGTGGTGCTTATCGGATACGGGAGAATATCACGGCATGAATGTCGAATTACGAGAGGTAAAAGTCGTCGCCTGGATCGCGGTTCTTGCCGGGGTCCTGGCGTTGGGTGGATGCGCCGAGGGGGAGCTGGAGGGCAACCAGACCGGCGAGAATGTGGATAACCGGGATCTAAACTCCGGCGACGCACAAAATCAAGACAATCAGCAAAACCAGGGCGGCGACAACAATTCGGACAATGACGATGCACCTCCGGAGTACGGTTCGAGCGCCCACCAGATCTGTGCTGCCGCCGGCGTCAGCTCCGATGGACAATTGGAGTCGATGTACTGTTTTGGCCCCCACGACGCCTCGGGGTTTGAGGCCTCGGATGGACGCCACACCTGGCAACCGGGAGCATTTCGCATTGTCGCTGAATAATGAAACGTCAAACGTGTCGGGAACCTGTTTTTATCGGTGATCACGAGGAATGTTATGAGCGCAATGAAGTGGAATCGAATCGGGAACTTCACAGCGGCCGTAGTCGCCACCTTGCTTGTGGCGATGCCGGCCTTTGCATCGGTGCCGATAAGTATCTCGCAGCAGGGCAAATTACTCCACGACGACGGCACGCCGATGACCGGCACCCAGACCCTGGAGTTTGCGCTCTACGATGCCGCCGAGGGAGGTACAATTTTGTGGAGTGACGCCGTGACCGAACACCTCGATGACAACGGGGTGTACTCCGTTCAACTCGGCGACAGTGAACAGCCGATCGACGCCGACGTGCTGTCGGAAGACGAGGTGTATCTGGGATTGACCGTCGACACCGAGGAGATGTCGCCGCGGATGCAATTGACCTCCGTGCCCTTTGCATCGCTGGCCGATACCGCCGAAGTGGCCCGTTCCGTCGAAGCGGAATCGATTACCGCCGACGCCTTAGCGCCCGGGGCGGTGACGGCGGATGTCGTCGATTCCATCGACTGGAGCCAGATCGATGGTATTCCCGCGGCGGTCGCCTCCGATACGCTCGATGAGTTGAGCTGCGCGGGCAATGAGTTGGCGCTGTACGACGGAGGCGACTGGGGCTGCGTGTCGTTTCCCAGTTACTCCGGCGACGACTTCGCACTCGCCGATCAGAGCTGTCCGGGCGATGACGTCGTCTCCGGCATTTCGACGGATGGCGCACTCCATTGCACCGGCGACGGAGGGGGAACCTACACCGCCGGGACGGGCCTCGAGTTGTCCGACGATGAATTCTCTGTGGACACCGGATACTTCGACGACAATTATCACGTCGATGGCGAGAATATTGACATGGGCTGGAACGATATCGAATTCGGCTTCTCGACGGGGCGATTGTACTTCCGAGACGTCAGCCTGCGGGCGCCGACGAGCGATCATATCCGCGTCGAAGATGGAGATCTGACGATCGACGAAGGGGGCCGGCTGGGCATTGGGCTGACCAGCATTTTCGATGACCCCATTTCGGAGTTGCATGTGGTGCACGAAGAAAATGAGGGGGTGACGATGGAGCGAGACGACGGCGGATGGTCGATGGGAAAGGCCAGTACCGGTAATTTTTGGTTGCAGTATGCCGATGACATCGATGACAATTTCACTCTCAAGAACTGGGCCAGCACTGACGACGGAGCCTGGAGTACGGCTTCCGATCGACGCCTTAAAGAAGATGTCGAATATCTCGACGATGTGCTCGATGGTGTCACATCGCTTCGGCCGGCGACCTATCGATACCGCGACAACGATGAGGATGCCCGCCGAAGCTATGGGCTGATTGCCCAGGAGGTCATGGAGATCTTCCCCGAGGTCGTGCGCTACGAAGAGGAATTTGGCCACTACGGATTGTCCTACAATGATTTCGCGGTTTTGTCGGTGCAGGCCATCGGAGAGCAGCAGGAGATCATCGACGATCAGCAGCGCCGAATCGATGAACAACAGCGCCATATCGAGCATTTGGAGCAACAGATCGACGGTTTTGACGAGCGGTTGAGGCGGCTCGAGGAGTGAAGTTGGGAGGCAGCTGGAGACGGAAGCGTCCCCGCTTTCGGCAGTCTCGTTGTGGTATCTGATGATTCCGGAACACATCGCTCCCACACCGACCCCTCCGACTTCGCTCGCAGCAGCTCGCTCAGCCACCTCCTTTATGCCCGTATGGGTGCCGCGCCGCGGTGGAGGGGCGTTGCGCGGTGACGGGGGCGTCTGGAACAATGACGCGACCCGCCGTTGGCCGCATGCAAGGAACCCGTTTGATGAGCACGAAGAAATCGGACAGCAGGTCGCATCGCGTCGAAGAGCCGGAGCAAGAAGAGTTTGGCGCACCGGGACTGTGGGAGGAGAGCGACGCTCGAATCGACGACTGGGAAGTGTCGCGCGACGCAGCGCCCTGTGCGGTGTATCGAGATGGTCCGGAGGCGATGGGTCGCGTCACCACGCCACTGGGCGATCTGAGCTTCACCAATCTGTACGGGGGCATGGAGGCGATGTTTCGCCGGCTGGGCCGCCGTTCGGCGCGCGAGATCCGCGACGGCGCCCTGCCATTTCTCAATGACTTTATCGGCGACGTCGTCCAGGCCCTGGTGCCGAAATTGCTATCCGGCGCCGGTCGGTGGGCCCTCGATCAGTGGGTGCTCGGCAGACTTCGGGATGCCGCCGACGACGAATATCTGGCAATGCTGCGGGCCTTCGCCGACGGCAGTGGCCACGATGTGGAAAATGTGGTGGCCGGTCAATTTTTGTGGGATGTCTGGTCGCTTCTGGCGCGGGTTCCCATCGATCGCGTCAAGGATGCGGCCCGTCGAGCGCGGCGCCATTCACCGCTGCTCGGTTCGTTTTCGGCGTTGTTGCCGACGGATTCGGTGGGTCCACTGCATCTTCGCTGGTTCGATAATGCCGCCGTCGACCGCTGGGACCGCCACAACTCGGCGGTGTTTTTCCATCCCGACCGGGGATTGTCCTATGTGGTCTTGTCGTCGATGGGATTTGTGACCGGACTTCCCTGCGGGATGAATGCCGCCGGATTGACGCTGAGTGTCGAGTCGTCGGCCGGCGGTGGCGTCGACTGGGATGGCGCTCCGCTGGGCATGGCGGTTCACGATATTTTGAGTCGGGCCCATACCATCGAAGAGGCGGTCTCGATACTGCGAGAGCATCGGTCGCTGACGCCCTGGCGCTACGTGTTGTGCGAGGGCGATACGGGACGGGCGGCGGTATTCGACGCCTTTGAGACCGTCGATGAACAGCTGCGAAGCGAGGGCACCTCGTTTTTTGTCGGCGCCGGAGACGGTCGACTCCCGGGCCGGCAGTTAGCCCGGGTCAATCGCTGGCACAACGGGCGGCAGCGCCGACTTCGTTCGTTGGTCGCCGACTGGTCGCCGGCCGGCGACGACGCCGTCTACGACGCACTTCGAGAACTCGGCGCCCATAGCGGAGGGGATGCCCTCTCCAATCAGCAACACTTCGGTGCGCTAACCAACGTCAGTGCCGCGGTTCTGGAACCGGCGAACCGCCGCCTCTGGATCGGCGTGGGACGGACGCCGGTGTCGCACCGATGGTTTGTGCCGATGTCGCTTGATCCCGGCGATCAGACCTCGGCCGGCGGACTGGACGGTCAGGTCCGCCCCATCAAGCCCGCCGGCGACTGGGAGCAGACGCGCCAGGGACGGGCCATCGATCATCTGCGCCACGCCCGCCAGCTCGATCTGGAGGGCGAACAACCGCAGCGCATCCTCATTACCCTCGAACACGCCGTAGCCCTGGACTCCAAACAACCGGCGCTGCATCTTCTGGTGGGCCTGATGGCCCTTCGAGCCCGCCGGGCTCGCCGCGCCGAAGGGGCGTTTCGCAAAGGACTGGATCTCATTGAAGAACCGTCGCGCCGCGCCGAAGTTCATATCTACCTGGCATGGGCGCTCGACGCTCAGGGCAGTCGCAAGGAGGCTCGCAAGTACTACCGTCGAAGCCTCCAGGACCCGACGGTGGAATCCGCCGCTCAGCAATGGGCTCGCCGCGGACAGCGTCATAAGTTCAGAAGCGACGATATCGAGGGTTGCGATATCGATTACTCACTGGCCACGGTCTTCGAGCGCTGATCACATCGCTGTGACGGCACAATAACCTGGATCGAGAGGGCATATGAGCGAATTTCAACGGCAATTCGAAGAGATCAGTCGGGCCTATCGTCGTTCCGATGGCGGTCCGATCGCCGACACCGACGAGCGCCGTCGGCTCTACGGGTTGTACAAACAGGCCACCGAGGGCGATGTCCGCGGCAAACAGCCCGGGTTTTTCAACTTCGAGGACCAGGGCAACTTCAGGGCCTGGAAACAACGGAAAGGCATGCCGCGCGACGAGGCCCGGCGCCGATTTGTGGATCTCGCAAAAGAGCTGGGCTATCGCGATCCCGGTGATTCACCGGTGCCCTTTATCAGCGATGAGACCTGGCGCCGCGAGGAGAGCTGGGTCAATCCGGACTACGATAAGACCCACGACTGCATTCACGACCCGGAGCTGATCGAAGTTGGCGACGAGGACCGCAGTCGGGCGCCGAAAGTGGCGACCACCGAACAGTCGGTGCTTCCCCCGAAAGACAGCGATACCGGCCATCTGGAGCGCCTTCGAGCCACGCCGGAGACGTCGGCATTCCAGATCTACTCGCCGATGTGGCCCGTTTGCTGCCGGCGTCTGACGGTGCTCGTCGGCTATCGCGGCGTCGATGAAGATGTGGTCGACACCGTTCCCGAGACCTACGTTTTAGAGCGCAGCGACGACGATGACGAGTTCGATGTCTCCACAGAAATCGACGACTCCGAGCCCTGGCCCTTCGGCGAAGAGACGCTGCGCCAGGATCTGTTGATGTTTCACTGCCATGACTGCGGAAGCGTCTACCTGAGTCGGCACGACGGGTAGCCCCGCCAAATTGGGAGGACCGTCGCCATCAGAGCTTTTCGGCGACGGCGCTAAAGCGCTCGTGCTGGCTGGCGGCGCCGGCCTCCACCATTTCTTCGCTGCCCACCAATAACACGGCCCGGCTGGCCCGGGTCAGTCCGGTGTACAGCAATTCGCGATTGAGAAGTGCCATCGGCTCTTTGGGAAGGACCATCGCCACTTGTTCGAATTCCGAGCCCTGCGATTTGTGGACGGTCATTGCGAAGGCGTGTTCCAGGTCGTCGCGAAGTTCGGCGACGGGGTAGGTGATCAGGCGGTCGGTGCGCTCGAAGACGGCGGTCAGCGTGACATCGCGCTCGCCCTGGCTGTCGGTGTGTTCGCACCAGACGACGACGCCCTGATCGCCGTTAAAGAGGTCGCGGTCGTAGTCGTTGCGAAGCATCATCACCGG
>CAYUPT010000234.1:0-6530 GCA_964446725.1 uncultured Bradymonadales bacterium
ATTTCGACGCATCAAATGCACCATCTGAGAGTGCTCAAGGCGAAGAAAAACCTACATATACTCCGATCGGGCCCAATGCGCCTTTAATTTGTCTTTGAGTGGGGCGAATGTAATTCCGATGGGATATTCGGTCACCGATTTGCCACCGTAGGTGTCATCGCAACTTGCGCGAATCGAGAGTGGAATGGTGTCGCGGCGGTGTTTTTCGACGTAGTTGTTCAGATCGCTGCGGTCCAGTGTTTCGTCGGGATTCAGGACGCATTTGCAGATTCCGGTGATGGATTCTCCGGGGGCAACCGTTACGGGTAGAGAAATATCTATGAAGTCTTTGGTCGACCGCAGCCAGTGGCCGGACTGCAGTTCTTTGTCGTCGAGCATATCTGAGTCTCCACACAACCTGGCCGTCCGGAAGTGGACGACGTGAACATACAGATGAGAGCCAGTCATTGGACACGGCGTTGAGCTGCCGTCGGGTAATTCGACGTCATCACATAAGCGTCAGAATGTCGCCCTCGCCACGACCGATGCTTCAACGGGATGGACACGTCGTATCAAATGAAAACGGATTTTGGAAAGATTGAATCAGTTCCACCGCTGTGGATTCGCCCGTAGTCAGTAGATGACTGCGCAGGACATTTAGGCTGAAGGAACGGAACTACTCTCTTCAATGTGTCCAAGAAAGTGAAGCAACCTCATAATTCGATAAATCAGCGGCCGGATGTCAACTTCTTCGGTCGACGACATGGAATCTCCTCCCGGGTGCGTTGCCAATGCGGGTAGGGGAGCCTACACCACCGGAGCGAAATGTCAGGAAATTATCGGTTGCGAGCCGGCGACACGGTGTGGGTAGGGGGCAGGCAATGCCAGATCAGTGGACGAATTCTACGACCTGGGCACTGACGTAAACAGTGCGCTTCGTCACAACAAAGAACAAGAAATGGGTCTCCTGTGCGTCTGTGGCGACATTAACCAGCGCTCGTGATGTCCCCTCCATATCGGCTTCTTCCAGGAGCTCGCGCTTGGCCTGGCCATAGAGATCTCGACTGCCGACGCCGCGACCGAACACCCGATACTCAGAGGCCTCGCCGGTAACCGTGTCGACAACCTCGAAGTTGTCCTCCGCCAAATGGACCTGGGTATCGATGGACTGCTCCATGGCGCCACCGGCGGTCCCATGACAACCAAGGAGGAGCCCGGCTGCAAGTGCAGTGACGACAACGAATACCACGGAAACGAAAAACCGCATTACAACCCCTCATACAATGACTGAATAATACCGACAAATAGGGTGAACGGATCTGGAGATCGCCGCCGAATCGGATGCGCAGGGCGCAGGATCCGGTGGATGGTTCGTTACCCCGTGATACGTGGAGAATCGATAGCTCCGGAGAGCTTATGCGTGTGCTAGCGGGAGCGCAAGTGGTTTTTAAACTGACGGGGAACTACCGGAAGCACCGGCGGCCTCGCCGGCATGACGCCAACGGCGTAATTTGCGAAGCCGTGCACCGAATGGTTGCGAGGAGATGACGGTTAAACCAAGAGCGTGGGCGCCCAGGGCGTGAAGCCATCGGGACCGATGCCGAGGATGACATCGGCTGATAGAGGCCGGGGCCCGAATTGCCGTAACGGCGTTTCGGGCCCCGGCGAAAAGGTAGGATGTGCGGGTCAATGACAATTAGCGCTGCGGACGGCGTCCCTCGTCACCACCCCGGATGCGTTGGAACCCGTGGCGGACGGCGTCTTTGAAGTCCTCCCAGCCGGTCGACTCCTGGCTTTTCCAGCGGCGACTGGCATCGGCTTCGATATCGTTCCAGTTATTGCCGCGATGCTGGTCCGATTCCGCCAGGGCCATACCGTATCGGTAACCCCGCGAATAATCCTCGAAGTCGTGGTCGCTGTCGGCGTAGTTCTCCTGGTAGTGGGCGCGAAGCTGGGGTTCGAATTGCTCGAAGCGCGGTTTGGCTTTCCGGGCCAGATTTTCGATGTCGATATGCTCTTTGCGCACCGTCTCCCGGATGGTTTCCGGATGTTCTTCGGTCTCCTTATCGACGGTGACCTCTTCGCGAACCCGCGATTCCTTTTCGATGACCGGTTCTTCTCGTGATTCCGAGACTTCAATTTGCTCGTCCTCAAAGGCCTTTTCACCCTCGCGAAGAGGCCGGTCGACGTCTTGTCGGTGGACCTGGACGTCTTCTTCTTGAAGTGAGATCTCTTCTTGAACCTCCTCTTCGGTGGTCTCTTTGGTGACCCGGACTCCGCCGGTTTCTTCGCTTCACTTGCCGACGCGAAGTTCCTCCTCGGTGGCCTGGATGCGCTCCTGATCCCCGGCGGGCTCGTCGATATCGGCGCCCGATGTGTCGAGTTCGGCCCGCGGTTTATCGGCGCCGGATTCCTCGGTCATCTCTTGTCCGTGCGGGGGAACGCGTCCTTCTCCGTGTGGAGGTTCGGTTTGACTGTGGGGCGCTTCGCGGGCTGTCCTGGATTCGACGTCGGCGCGATCCCGGGTGGGTTCGATGATCGCCTGGGCCCGTTCGATTTCCGCATCGGATTCGCAGCGGACCATCAACAGCGACTGGCCCTTTTCGATCTTTTCGGCGTAGTCGTCGGCGTCGTCTTCGGGTACGCCGAGCCCGGTCATGTACTCCAGGGCCTGTTCGGCCTTCATTTCCTCGTCGTCTCCACCGCTGAAGACGCGCTTAAAAAAACTCTGGTTGTCCGGATCAGCTTCCACAAACTCGATGTTGGAGTGGCTGAATCCGGCCTCTTGAAGCGAGTTCATCACTTCTCGGGCGTCGTTGGGCTCTTTGAATAGGGTTACGACAAGATGCGTCATGGCGACCTCTTGGAGTGGGGGGATGTTGGTGATTCCGATTCGTCGCGGCCCTCGATGTGGGCCTCCTCGCTTCGAACCGTGACAGACTGTGGTCGTCGGCGAGTGACTTCGCGTCGGGTGATGTGGACTTCCTCTTTGAGGCGAAGTCGCTTTTCGGTCACGATCACCTCTTCGTGGAGGGGGACGATGGTGGTGTCCCCTTCCTGTCGCGTCCGGGCCGGTTCGTCGACAAATTCGCCAACGTCGACCCGCGTGACCTCGACGTCCGTATCGAACAGCGGCTCGTCGACCACCTCCTGGCGTTCGTGGACGGTTTTATACACCCGCACGCCACCGGTGGTGATGCGCCGCTTGTCGACGCTCAGTTCCTCCTCGGTAACGGAAATCGTGTGCCGTTTTTCGCTGTCGCGACTCATGATCGAACTCCTGCACTGGGGCGATACTCCGGCATCGACTCCGGCCGGGGGGATTGGTGTCGCGCTTCGACTGGTAAACCTAAGAACGTCAGCTGAGCACCAAATCGATTGTTGGAATCGGCCGGTTGATACAGGGCGGTGAGATGTATCGTCGGGGGCGTAAATTGTGGGAGAAGACCCACGCTACGCCGATATCCGAGTCATCGAGAACATCCCACTCGGCCCATGATGGAGCACGGCGGTGGGTCCGGCAGGTGGTGGTGGCGGCCCGCAGGGCGGATGCACCTGTTGGCCGGGGGCGCGCCGGGGGCGGCGTCACCGATGGATTGGTCTGGGGGGGACGCCGGTGCGGGGGAATGTCGCTGGCCGGGCGTCGACGGCCAGCGAGTCTGCGTTGGGAATGCGCCGGGCTGCGGGGAGGTCACTGACAGTAGTTGTCGACCAGTTGATCCAGGGTGCCGTCTCGTTCGGCTCGTTTGCCCAGCCACAGTAGCAGCGGTTGCATAAGTTTGAGCATGAATTTGGGAGAGCGCATCTCGCTTAGGTGCGCAATGACGCCGACGTACTTGAGGTTGGTGGGCATCCCCTCATCATTGACTTTGCCGTCGTGCGCCAGTCCATACATGATGCGCAGAGACTGCTCGAAGCCCGAATGCCCCGGCGTCAGTTCCACCTTGAAGGTGATCTCTGTGTCGGTGGGATTGAAAAATGCATGGATCTGGCCCTTTTCGACCACCAACGAATTGCCGGGCTCCAGGAAGTGCTCCTCGGCATCGCGACCCAGTTGCACGCCCAGGCGGCCGTCTACGGCGGTAAAGGTCTCGGCATAGGTCTCGTGGTAGTGGAGCTCGTTGCTGCCCCCGGGTTGGAGGGTGATCTCCAATTCGGTGACTTCTCCGTCGGTCTCCCCGGCGGTCTTGACGAAACGCACTTCATCTTCAAATACCGGGTTGGTGATGGTGCGTTTCATAGGGGGCGTCCTTTATTATATTTTGTAACGATCGACGGGTTCATCGGTCATACTCGACCGCGATGCGATTGACCAGTCTCTTCCCGTCACCGAACACCCAGGATCCCGACGAATTCATCGACAGACTGGAGGTGGTCGTTGCCGACATCTCCGGATCGCGCCGAACATTCGCGTTTCGCTTTCGTCGACGCCAACCCCGACGGCGTGGAGAACTCGAGATTATTGACAGCTCCCGGGTTGAGCGAAGTTCGCAGATGTGTTCGACAAAAACAGGGCCGTCGATCTGCTTTGAAGGAAACCCGACATGGACTGGATATTTACAATTCTGGGGCTCTTCTTCCTGGTCGCAGGAGGCGAAAGCCTGGTGCGCGGCGCCTCCGGGATTGCGCTCAAGGCGAAGGTTTCGGCCGCCGTCGTGGGGTTGACGATTGTGGCCGCCGGGACGTCGATGCCCGAACTGGTCGTCTCCGTGCAGTCCGTGCTTGGCGGAAGGGCAGAAATTGCCGTGGGCAACGTGGTGGGCTCCAATATTTTCAATATCGGTGTGATCATTGGAATCGCAGCACTGGTGAGTCCCTTGCGGGGGCTGGGAAATACATTTCGGCTGGAATGGCCGGTCATGATCCTCGCCGCCCTCCAACTCTTCTTGCTGGCCCGAGACGGGATGATCGATCGCGTAGAGGGGGGCGTTTTATTCGCCGCATTGCTCGCCTTTGTCGCATACGCGGTATGGGTGGGCCGTCACTCCAGTACTGCGAAAGAAGTCCAGGGGTTTGAGGACGCGGTGACACCGCCGTGGGGCGCGACGAAAAATCTGTCGATCGGCCTGTATATCGGCGCGGTGGTGGTCGGCGTGGGCCTGTTGGCCGGTGGATCGACACTCCTGGTGCGAGGCGCCGTTGGCATCGCCACCGATCTGGGGCTTTCCGAGACGGTGATCGCGTTGACCATCGTCGCCGCCGGAACCAGTACGCCGGAGTTGATCACGTCCATTGTGGCCGCGCGGCGCGGCCAGGGCGATATCGCGATCGCCAATGTGGTGGGCTCCAATATCTTCAACGTTCTGGGCATCCTGGGCGTCACGGCGCTGATCCATCCGCTGGACGTCACCGAGGTGGTCATCCATCGCGACATATGGTGGATGATCGGTGCCACGGCCCTGCTATTACCCCTGATGTGGAGCGGAATGCGGGTCAACCGCCTGGAGGGCACACTTCTTTTTGGCGGTTATATCACCTACGTCGTGCTCGTCGTGGTGTAGGATGGGCGGATCGCCCGGAAATATGGCTGTCGCCGGACGGT
Source organism: uncultured Bradymonadales bacterium (assembly GCA_964446725.1). Taxonomy (GTDB): domain Bacteria; phylum Myxococcota_A; class Bradymonadia; order Bradymonadales; family Bradymonadaceae; genus SLJM01. Next base: position 5,522 of record CAYUPT010000234.1, read on the forward strand.
AGGACGTGCCGGATAAGGAAACAGAGGCGTGTGCCGTTGGTTCGTACAGCCACTGCCGCGCATTAGAGCCGCCGGCGCACCCATTTTACGTTTTCAAGGATTTGAGCATGGCCACTGACTACACATCGATTGCCGATACCATCGCCGAATTGCTCGCCGGGCGAGCTGACCCGGAGAAGGCCGAGAAGATGGCGTCGTATATGAAGACGGAGATGCCCTTTTACGGGGTTCAGGCCAGCCCGCGCGATGAGATCATCCGCGAGGTCAAAGCGCAGATCGAGGTCGAAAACCACGAGGACTATAAAGCACTGGTACTTGCGCTGTGGAATCGGCCCCACCGTGAGGAAAAATACATCGCCGTGCGTCTGGCCCGGCGATTTTCCGAGTTTATCGATACTCGATCGCTACCGCTCTACGAAAAGCTCGTCCGGGAGGGAGCGTGGTGGGATTTTGTCGACGAGATCGCCGGCCACCTGGTGGGTGGTGTGTTGGACGAAGAGCCGGAGAAGACCTGGCCGGTCCTCGACGAGTGGATCGAAGACGACTTGTTGTGGATTCGGCGCACAGCGCTTCTGGCGCAGAAACGCCGCAAGGAGCGGACCGACGAAGAGCGGCTTTTTCGCTACTGCCTGGCCTGCGCCGACGACGAGGAGTTCTTTATCCGCAAAGCCATCGGCTGGGCGCTGCGGGAGTACTCATACATCGATCCCGACGGAGTCCGACAATTTCTGGACGACCATAAGGACCGCTTTTCGGCGCTGACGATTCGAGAGGCTTCGAAGCGATTGTAAACGTGCGTCATCAAACCCCGCGGAGTGGTGGAGAGGGCGATTGGGACCGCGAAGAGGCGAAAGAGGCAGGCGATTGGAACCGCCAAGAGGCGAAAGGGGCAAAGGAAGGCGGAAACTTCGGTAAAGCGCGGAGGAGGCTGAAATTGAGAGACTGCTAGTGACGCCCCTCCGAGCGTCGGCTGAACGGCGCCGACGCCCACCTCCCCACGCCGACTCCA
>CAYUPT010000235.1:0-6499 GCA_964446725.1 uncultured Bradymonadales bacterium
GTCGGACTCCGTCGCGTTGCTCCTCGTCCGACCAGGGGATGTCATCGGCTCCAACCCCTTAATAAACCCTCAGCTATTAGAACCCACGCCCCCAGAAAACGACGGAGGCGGGCTTGTCCCGCCACCACTCCTGGCGGCTGCGGCGCCCCCCGTCGAGGCAAGAACGACGGGGCGGGGGCGTTCTCAGGGGGCTGCATTGGAATGAATAGAGTCTGGCGGAACACGGGGACGATGTGCCATGTTCTGTGATCGAGACAGCCGCCGCGTTGAGCAAAGAGGACAATAGGCCATGGATCTGGAGCGATTCGACAAGATACTGCGCATTCGCACGGTGCTAAGCGCCGTTGTGTACACCATATTTCTGGGCGTCGGACTCCACGGCGTGTTGACCGGGTGGCACTTCGACAACCCCACTCCGGCCGTAGCGCTGCTTCTGGTCGGTTTTTTTGCCTGGCCGCGCCGGGCTAATCCCAAAGACTGGGAGCCCGAAGAGCCGGAGTCGACGGCTGGTCGTCAACAGCGTCGGGCTCGCGGAATCTTGCAGCGGCGCCTGAATCGAGTCCGGATGTACTACTTCTTTGCCGCCGCCTTCGTGCTCGCCTTGTTGCCTCATCTGCTCGGCGAATCGGTCTTTGAGGTGTTTGGAGGCGCCGGCTTATTTGGATGAACCGACGAGTCGAAATTGTGATACTTGCAGGGGATGATCGGTGATAGAGCGAACGTGGATGTATGTGATGGCATTGATCGGGTTGGTGGTCATCGGCGGCTGTGCGACGTCGCCGCCGTCGGAAGCTGACGATGAGGTCGGCCTGTCGGATTGTGTCAGCGAAGAGGGTCAGAGGCTGTTGACGTTTTGCGCCTCGCCGCAGGCAGCGACGCTCGCCGAGCGCCAGCATACGATGGCCATTGCCGATGGTCCCGATGAACGCGCCACAGATATGGTCTCGCTTCCCGTCGACGGAGCGCCGGTGCGAGGTGAGCGCGACGCGCCGATCACCGTCCATCTATTTTCCGATCTCAATTGTCGGGAGTGCCGAAGTGTGTACGAACGCCTGGCCGCCGAGGTCGATCACCGCCCCGGACAGATGCGGCTCGTATTTCGCCACGTACCGCGCGACAGTGACGGAGAGCAGATCGCCCGAGCGGCAATTGCGGCCGGCGAGCAGGGCAAGTTCTTCGAATTTGTCGATGCATTGTATGCCGGCGACGAGATCGCGGCGCGGGGCCAGTGGCCGGAGGTCGCCGAATCGGCGGGGCTCGATGTCGAGGCCTGGCAGCGGGATCGCCGGATGCCGACCATCGACGCCGTGCTCGAGGGCGACGCCATTCAGGCCGACAATGCGGGACTTGTCGATTCGCCGACGTTTTTCGTCAACGGCATTCGCCACAGCAGCAGCGCCGCGCTGCAGGACCTCGACGATGTCATTGAGGCCGAAATCGAAGACGTGGAGGCCATGCAAGAGGCCGGACTATCGGGCGCCGACATCAGTTGGCGCCGGATTATGCAAAATTACGAGCCCATCGACTGGGAGGACGTCGATGAGGGCCGCCAACAGCTCCAGCAGCAGCTTCCGGTGGCTCACATTCCGGTTGGAAACTCCCCGCAACAGGGAGCGTCACCGGACGATAGCCTGTTGACGGCCGTCGTCTTTGCCGATTTTAGCTGTCAGTACAGCGCGGAGTCGGCGCGGGTCTGGGATCAACTGGTGGAGATCTACGAGGAGCGCGGTTTGCGCCTGGTGTTCAAGCACTTTCCACTGTCCACTGCCGAAGGGGCGGATATGGCGGCCTCCGCCAGTGTTGTGGCCCAGCAAGGCGGGGTGTTCTGGGATTTTCACGACGCCCTGTTTTTTGAAGGCGTCGACTTCGGCGCCGGGCGGTTGGAATCGACGCTTCGACAACTCGGCTGGAGTGGCGACGACTTTCGAGGACTGGTGGAAGGCGATGAGGTGCGTGGAGTGGTCGCCGATGACCGCCGGAGCGGCGAGGAGGCCGGCGTCGAGGGGACACCGACGGTCTTCATCAACGGGATTCGCCTCGAGGGGGTGTGGACGGCCGACGAATTGGCGCCACTGGTGGAAGATCAGCTCGAACTCGGGGCGTCGATCCGGGAGTTGACCGGAAATGACGGCGACGCGCTGTATCGCGATATCGTGGAGGCCAATCGCGGTCAGTGAGCGACCGCCGTGATCGCTTTAAAACTCGCTGCCGGCGTCGGTACCATCGATGATGGTCAGCAGTCGATAGATCGACAGGTCGACCTGGAGTTCTTCCTGCAATTCGGCGAGTCGGGCGATCTGGAGCTGGTCGCGGGCGTTGATGACATCGAGCTGGGAGGAGACGCCGTGTCGAAACGAGGCCTCGGCCTGGCTTAGATTGCGTTCGGCGAGCTCGACTTCGGTGCGCGCACTGTCGCGCTGGGTGCGGGCGGCCTCGACGTCGGCGATAGCCTGTTCGATTTCGGAGCTCAATTCGTGGCGGGTCTGACGGGACTGAATGTCGCTGGCCACGGCCCGGGCGCGGGCCTGGTCGAGTTCACCTTCGCGACCGCCGCCGTCCCACAGGACCCATTCGGCGCCGAAGGTCAGTCGCCACTGGGGGGCGCCGGGTTGAAATTCGGTATCCCGTGAGCCGCCGTAGCTAAAGGTCGCCGACAGCGACGGCAGGTACTGGGCGAAGACCTCGCGGACCGCCCAGGTTGAGATTTCCTCGTTGAGCCGGTCGGCTTCAAAGACGGCCCGCTGTTCTTCGGCCCGTTCGATCAACTGCTGTTCGCGGTCGAGTTCGGCGCCCGGCGCATCGGGACGGGCCGGCCGGTCGATATCGAAGTCGGCGTCGGTCTGGAGAAGTTCTGCAAAGGCCTTGCGGGCTTCTATAAACTGGAGTCGAGCATTTTCGAGTTCTCGGCGATTCTGGTGGAGTTCGAGTTCGGCGCGGGTGACCTGGAATTCGGTGGCCGTGCCGGCGTCGTATTGGGTCTGAAGCGAGTTGTACATCGTCTGGGCGGAGTCGACTTGCTGGGCGCTGAGGTCGACGGTGCGCCGCACGACAAGAAGGTTGTAGTACGACTGGATCACGGCTTCGTCGAGGGCTTCGCGCGTCATCTCGACTTCGGTGTGAGCCAATTCGCGCTGGGCGTAGGCCTGATTGATCATCGGCCAGGCCCGGAAATTCAGCGATAGATTGGCGCTGAGACTCCAGCGATAGTCGGTGCGGGGCTGGACGACGATCTCATCGCCACCCATATCGTCCATGCCCGGGGGCAACTGGTCTTCGTCGACCCCGAAATCGGCGGTGCGCTCTTCCTGATTGATCGTGTAGTCGCCGCTGGCCGAAAAGGTGGGCAATACGGCGCCGTAGGCCTGACGGATGGTGCCGTCGGCGATGTCGATCTGGGTTTGGGCGAGTTGGACGTCGTAGTGGTCTTCGTAGACCAATTGACGGGCCTCGGCGAGTGTCAGGGTGCGCTCGACGTCGATGTCGACGTCGCTTTCGGCGTCCAGTTCGGCGATGTCGTCGAGGTCGTGGCGGGGCAGTTCGTCGGGGTGGTCGAGCAACTCGTCGAGGTCGCCATCGACGTCTTCCACATCCTCAACCCCTGGCTGCGGTGGCGATTCGCCCTCGACCTGCGCCTGGGCGATGGCCGGTACGACCATGACGGCCAGTGTGATGATGAGACCGGCCGTCGAGATGCGGCGAATGATCTTTTGGCCAAATTGCGAAATGTCATCGAGAAGCGAATACATCACGGGAACCACAATCAAGGTCAAAATGGTTGCCGCCAGCAATCCGAAGACCACGGCATTGGCCATCGGTCCCCACATCTCGACCGATGTTCCTCCCATCGAGATTTCGGCGTTGACGAAATCGAGACTGATGCCCAGTACGATGGGAGTCAGCCCCAGCATGGTGGTGACCGCCGTCAGGGCCACCGGACGAAATCGCACCAGTCCTCCGGTGACCAGCGCTTCGCGCCGGCTGTAGCCGCGCTCTCGAAGCTGGTTGATGTAGTCGATGAGCACAATGGAGTTATTGACCACCACACCACTGAGGCTGATGATGCCGATGCCGGTCATGATCACGCCAAAGGGCATGCCCGTTAACACCAGGCTCCACAGGACCCCGATGAGACTCAGGGTGACGCTAATCAAGATGAGAAAGGGCTGGACGATGGAGTTGAATTCGGTCACCAGAATGATGGCGATCAAAAAGATAGCCGCCAGCAGGGCCCGTGTCAGAAAGTCGGTGGCGTCCTCCATATCTTCCTGTTCGCCGCCGTAACTGAGGTCGTAGCCCGCCGGCAGGTCCAGATCTGTCAATTCTCCCTGGATCTGCTCCAGGAGTACCGGGGCCAGATAGCCCTCTTCGACATTGCCGGAGATGGTGACGACCCGCTCCTGGGCTTTGCGCCGAATCGAGCCACTTCCACCTTTGACGTCGACATCGGCGACTTCCTCGAGCGGAATGTGGACGCCCTGGTTGTTGACGACAGTCAACTGGCGGATGTCGGCCGGCGACTCCCGGCTCTCTTCCTGGAGGCGGACGACGATGTCGTATTCGTCTTCGTCTTCGCGAAAGACGCTGGTGTCGGTGCCGGCAATGGCGGTGCGCACCGTGGTGGCCACGGCATTGGTGCTCAGCCCGGCCATCGACGCCCGTTGGCGGTCGATGTCGACGTGAATTTCGGGGCGGGTCAACTCCAGGTCGTCGCTCAGATCGGTGACGCCGGGAATCGTCCGGATCTGCTGGCGAATCGACTGCGAGACCGCCGAGAGAGTCTCCAGATCGTCGCCGGCGACCTCAATGGAGATCGGATCGCCGGTGGGCGGCCCCATATCCTGCTGGTCGAGAATGACTTCCGTGCCGGGGATGCGACTGTAGACCTCGCGCAGCCGGTCCATAAAGGCTCGGGGCGACGAGGTCTGTTCTTCGAGCGGTTTGAGTTCGACGGTGATCTGGCCGTAGTGAGCGGCCTGGCCACCGCCTCCGATCTGGCCGCCGCCCTGGGTGCCCGTATCGGTGATCCAGGCCGTGACCAGATCGGTTTCGTCGCCGATCGGCTCCTGCATATTCATCAGGACCTGGTCGGTATAATCGAGATTGGTGCCGTCGGGCATCGTCAGCTGGACGGTGAATTGCTCGGGTGTACTCTCCGGGAAAAACTCGACACCGTGATTGAGGTTGCCGTAGGCCATCAGGGTGCCGACAAGAGCGATGACGGTGATGCCCGTGACCACAATGCGACGGTTCAGACACCATACGAGCATCGCCCGGTAGATCCGGTAGATTCTCAGATCGGGGACCGATTCGTCTTCCAATTCGATGTCGTCGTCGACGTCCATCAACGTCGCGCACAGCGTGGGATTGATGACCAGGGCCACAAAGAGCGAACTGAGCAGGGTGATGACCACTGTCAGCGGGAGATAGCCCATAAACTCGCCCATCGTCCCCGGCCAAAAGAGCATTGGGAAGAAGGCGGCCACCGTCGTAAAGGTGGCGGCGATGATCGCCCAGCCGACCTCGGTGGTCCCCTCGATGGCCGATTCGCGAAGGTCTTTGCCGGTGGTCGCAAAGCGGTAGATATTTTCGACGACCACCACGGCGTTGTCGACGAGCATTCCCAGCGACAACAAAAGCGCAAAGAGCACCACCATATTGAGCGTCACGCCCATAAACGACAGGATCAATATCGACAGCAGCATGCTCAGCGGCACGGCGACGGCCACAAATAGAGCGTTTCGGACGCCGCCCATAAATAAAAACAGGACCAGAAAGACCAGGATCATTCCGGTTAGCAGGTTATTTTCCAGATCGTGGACAATGGATTCGATCTGGGTCGACATGTCGTTGACGATGGTGATCTCGACCTGGTCGCCGGCCCGGCGTTCGTATTCGGCGATGATCTCTTTGGTGTCTTCGGCGACGTCGATGATGTTGTCGCCGGCGCGCTTGACGACGGCCATCGAGATATTGGGCCGGGTCCGCGGGGTGCGGGTGCCGTCGTCGGCCTCCTGCCAGGTCGTGAGTCGACTGTAGGTGTCGCGCTCCTCGAAGGTGTCCTCGACGTCGGCGACATCGCGAAGATGCACCGGCTCGCCGTCGACTTCGGCGACGATGATATGGCGCAGCGGATCGATATCGACGAATTCACCGGCGACGCGCACGATGTAATTCATGGAGCCGATATCGATGGAGCCGCCGGGCAGATTGACGTTTTCGGTCTGGATGGCGTCGATGACCTGATTGGCCGACACGTTGTGGTGGCGCAGCTTTTCGGGGTGGAGTTGGACCTCGATCTCGCGCTCGATGCCGCCGGCGATATTGGCCTCCAGCACCGCCGACTGGGACTCGATATCATCCTCCATCTCCTCGGCGAGTTGCTGCAGGCGCAGCGGATCCATGTCGCCGGAGATATTGGCCACGAGCACCGGCCAGTCGCTGGCGTTGATCTCGATGATCTCCGGATCTTCGGCATCGGACGGAAGATCGGGTTCGACGC
>CAYUPT010000236.1:0-6466 GCA_964446725.1 uncultured Bradymonadales bacterium
ACCTACGCCCACGCCTACACCAACACCCTTCAGGGCATCGTGATGACGGTCATCGCCGCCATCATCGTCATCAGCGGCGTCGGGCTGTTGACCGAGGGATTCGATACCATCGCCGAAACCCTGGCCGCCGTCGATCCGAGCCTGATTGAGCACTTTAACGTCGACGGCGAATTGATGGCTCAGTACGAACCAAACGAGCCGCTATTCGGGGGACCGTTTAGCGTGTGGATCGCCGGCTTTATGATCGGATTTGCCCTGGTCTGTCAGCCCCACGTCATCATCAAACCGCTGTACGTCAAAGACCGCACGGCGCTGTGGCAGGGCCTGGGGGTGTACTTCGTGGTCTCCGTGGTCTTTCTGGGATTGCTGCTCGTCGGTCTCTACGCCCATCTCGCGGGCATCGGCCCCGAGATGACCGCCGGCCCCTCCGGCGACCTCGAACAGGACCGGGTGTTGATATTGTACGTCGTCGACAGCTTCGGCCCCGTGCTGACCGCCGTCATCTCCGTGGCCCTGCTGGCGGCCGGCATGAGCACCCTCGACGGCATTTTAATCGCCCTGTCGAGCATCTTTGCCAACGACTTCTTTTTGAATCTCACCCGCGACGGGATGCTCGCCGACAACAGCGAAGAGGAGCGCCAGCACATCGCCCACCGCGCCGGTCAGCTCATTCTGGTGGCCATGGGCGTCGTCACCTTTATCATCGTCGCCATCACGCCTCCCGGCGTACTGGCCATCTTCGGACAGATCGGCGTGTACGGCATCGTCGTCACCGGCTGTGTTCCCATCTTATTTGGCATCTTTTTCGACGACATCGACCGCCGATTTGTCTTTGCCGCCGCGATTATCGGCCTCGTCGTCTACCTCGGTCTATACATCGGCGGCGGTGTCGCCATCGACGAGGGCATCGTCCTGAGCGACATGGTTCCATCGCTCGGTATTCTCGTCGACACCGAGATGGAGCTTCTGGGCCTTCCCAATCCGGCGGTTCCCGCCGCCTACGCCATCATCGCCAGTCTTCTGGTCGCCATTCCCGGGGCCGTCGCCTCGGTGGTCGACGGCGAGTAAGACGGCAACGCAAATTCTTCGCTGACGCCGTCGAGGCGTCTGGTCCTGTCGGGATGAGGTCGCTGGAGACGGAAGCGTCCTCGCTTTCGGCTGTCCCGCTGGAGACGGAAGCGTCCTCGCTTTCGGCTGTCCCGCTGGAGACGGAAGCGTCCTCGCTTTCGGCTGTCCTTTTGGAGACCAATGGCAGCGAAATTGCTTTGTTCTCCCCGCCAGCTGCTTAGGTTTGTGCCGTTGACCAACCTGTACTTTACTGCGAGACGTGTATACGATGAATTGATCGCGAACCACCACAACTCGGTCGGGCCCTTGATGACCATGAGCAGTGATATTTCAACGAGCTCCGATGACGGACCACTTCCAGTCGTCGGAATCGGCGCTTCGGCGGGAGGACTGGCGTCATTCGAAAAATTTTTCCACGCGCTGCCCAACGACACGGGCCTGGCCTACGTGGTCGTCCAGCATCTATCGCCGGACAAAAAGAGCGAATTGACGACCATCCTCCAGCGCTACTCGTCGATGGGCGTCGAAGTCGTGGAATCCGACACCGAAATCCAGGCCGATCACGTCTACGTACTGGGCCCGGGCCAATCGCTGGAAATCGACGGCAACACCCTGCGGCCCGGAGCGGTGTCGACGGACTCCCCCCACCACCACACCTCGATCGACCACTTTTTTGAGTCGCTCGCCGAAGACCGTCAAGAACGCGCCATCGGTCTGGTAATGTCGGGCACCCAGAGCGACGGCAGCCGCGGCGTCATTGCCATCAAGAGTCGAGGCGGACTCACACTTGCTCAATCGCCGGAGGAAGCCGAATACGACTCCATGCCCCGTCACGCCGTCGACACCGGTCGCATCGATCTGGTGCTTCCGGCCGATGAACTGGCCAAACGCCTGATCGACTACGTCGCTTCCGAGCGCCGCGAGGTCGTCGCCGACCCCGACGACGACCGCGTCAACCAGGCCTACCACAATATCATCAGCCGGCTGCGCTCGGTGACCGGCCACGACTTTTCACAGTACAAATACTCGACGATGCTGCGGCGTATCGACCGACGCATCCGGCTCCATAAATTGCCCGGTCTCGTCGCGTACTGCGACTATCTGGAGCAAGACCGCGACGAAATCTACGCCCTCTTTGACGAATTGCTCATCACCGTCACCGCCTTTTTTCGCGACCGGAAGGCCTTTGAGGCCCTCGAGAACAGGGTCATCCCCGAGCTGTACGACGACAAAGACGACGAGGAGCCGATTCGCATCTGGGTTCCCGCCTGTTCGAGTGGCGAAGAGGTCTACTCCATCGCCATATTGATGTGGGAAGAGGCGGCGCGCCGAGATATCTATCCGGACTTCAAAATTTTCGCCACCGACCTCAACAAACACGCCGTCGACAAGGCGCGCCAAGGACTGTACTCCGAGGCCGCCTGCCAGAATATCAGCGACGAGCGACGAGAACGCTTCTTTACGACCGAACCCGGTGGCCAGCGCGTCGTCAGCGAGCTTCGAGAACGGGTCCTATTTGCGCTCCACAACATTCTCAAAGATCCCCCCTTTGCCCGCCAGGACCTGGTCAGTTGCCGCAATCTCTTGATCTATTTCGACAAACAGGCCCAGAAAAAGGTGCTGGAAGTGCTGTACTACGCACTTCGCTCCAACGGCCACCTCTTTTTGGGGGCCTCCGAATTCGTCGGCCAGGCTCGAGACCTATTTTCGACGGTCGACAAAAAGCACCGCATCTACCGACCGAAAGCGACGGATCGCAAAATACTGCCCTTCTCGCAGATGGTCGATACCGCCGATACCACCGACCCTGCGCGCTCGCGACGGTCCTCCTCGATCGATATCGAGCGCCCCGACAGTCATGCGTTTCGCATGGAACACACCCATCATCGCATTCTGGCCCGTGACTACGCTCCGCCGAGCCTTCTGGTCGACCGCAACTACGACATCGTGCACATCGCCGGGAATGCCCGCAACTTCTTGCGCATCCCCACCGGCGACCCCACCGACGCCGTACTGGAGATGATCCCCGCCGAACTTCGGCTGGAGCTTCGCAGCGCCCTCATCGAGGTCTTTGAACATCAGCACACGACGACGACCGGCGATATCCAAGTTTCTCAACAGGGCGACACGATCTCGCTTCGCCTTATCGTCGCTCCTGTCGAGAATCCCGATGCCGACGACACCCAGCTCGTGCAGGTCATCTTTGAGACCACCGACGAACAGCTGCGGTCCCCCCACCAAAGCGAGCCCGTCGAGATCGCCGACGCCGACCAATCACTGCAAAATATTGTCCATCAACTAGAAGACGAAAACGAGCGGCTGCGCAACCAACTCGGCGCCACCATCGAGCGCTACGAGACGACCACCGAAGAGCTCAAGACCTCCAACGAGGAGTTGATGACGATCAACGAGGAGTTGCAGTCGACCACCGAGGAACTGGAAACCAGCAAAGAAGAACTGCAGTCGACCAATGAAGAGTTGACGACGGTCAACGAGGAATTATCCCATAAAATCTCGGAAATCGACGACGTCAACAGCGATCTCAAAAACCTCCTGTCGTCGACCGACATCGGCACCATTTTCCTCAACCGCGACATGACCATCAAGCGGTTTACACATCCGATCCTCGAGCACTTCAACATCCTCGATTCCGATGTCGGCCGCCCCTTCGAGCACATCACCCACCGATTTGAGTACGACGCCATCGACAGCGACGTCCGCCAGGTACTCGAAGATCACACCCCCATCGAGCGCGAGCTCTCGGGGGAGGACAAAAGCTGGCATATTATGCGCATCCATCCCTACCGCACCATCGATGATCGCGTCGCCGGCGCCGTACTGACCTTTTTTAATATCACCGACCGCAAATTGGCCCGCGAAGAGGTCGCCGAACGCGAACAACTATTTCGGACCGTCTTTAACAGCGCCAACGATGCCCTCTTCTTATTTGGACTGCCCGACGGATCTCCGACGACCTTCCAAGGGGTCAATGACCAGGCCTGCAGCCGGCTGGGCTATTCGCGCGACGAACTCAAACAGCGTTTCCTCCGGGATTTGATCATCCCATCATCGCTGGACTTCGACGCCTACCTCGACGAACTGCGACAGAACGGGCAGGCCGTCGCCGAAGTCCGCTTCCAGACCGGTTCGGGCTCGCGGGTCGACGACGAAATGAGTTCGCGCCTCCTTGATCTGGCAGGGGAGCCGACGGTGATCACCGTCAGCCGCGACGTCTCGAGCCGCAAGGAATACGAAGAGATGCTGCTGTCGGCCAAACAAGAATCGGATCGACTCGCCGAACTCCGGGCCTCCTTTCTGGCTAATATGAGTCACGAAATCCGCACCCCCCTGACCAGTATTATCGGTGTCTCCCAACTGCTGAGCCGAAAGGAATTACCGGATCGCCAGGAACAAATGGTCCAGCTCATCCAGACCAGTGGACAGCGCCTCAAACAGACGCTGGACTCCGTCCTCGATATTTCTCGACTCGAATCCGGAGAGATGACGCCGGACTACAAGTGTTACGATATTGTCTCACAAATCAGCGACGACGTGCAGATGCTCCAACCCGTCGCCGAGCGCAAGGACATTGCGCTGGAGTTTCACAGCTCCACCGACGAGCACTACTTTTGGGCCGATATCGGTTTTATCAATCGCATTATCTACAACCTGACCGAAAATGCGATTAAGTTTACCGAAGAGGGTCTCGTGGAAGTGAGACTCCAGATCGATGACGACCCCCTGACCATCATCGTCTCCGATACCGGCATCGGTATCGACGAGGATTTTCTGCCCCATCTATTTGACAAGTTCAAACAGGCCTCCAGCGGCACCAGCCGCAGCTACGAGGGCTCGGGACTCGGGATGTCACTGGTTCACCAACTCGTGGAATTGATGGACGGCACCATCGAGGTCGATTCGACCCGGGGTCAGGGCACGACGTTTACCGTCGTCGTGCCCGAACATCCCGACGAAGAATCTCAACCGGAACAGACGATGTCGTAACAATCGCGCTTACGTTTTCCCGAGGTTTCGATATGTCTGATCAGACTCCCAAGCCCACGTCCAAGGCCACCATTCTCATCGTCGAGGACCACCTGGAGACACGGACATTTCTGGACCTGGCGCTGGCCGATCAATTTGTTGTCGACGCCGCCTCCGATGCCACCTCGGCGCTCGAAATGGCGGCCCAGACGGACTACGACCTGCTTCTGGTCGATATCGCTCTTCGCGATACCATGGATGGCATCGAATTGGTGGAACAAATCCGTCAACTCCCGGCGTACGCCGACACTCCCTTTATCGCCATGACCGCCCATCAACTCCGTCAAAATCGCGACGAGTACCTCGATCAGGGATTCCACGAATTTCTGGCCAAACCCTTTTACCCAGAAGAGCTGCTGGAGACGATCCACGAGCTTCTCAATGACGGCGTGCCCGACGACTACGACGCCACTCGCCCCAACGCCTGAATAGCAGGTTTACGTAAGCATCAGCACAGCCACGCCGCCGACGGCAATAAAGGCCCCCAGAATCGAGCGCATCGATAGCTGCTCATTGTTGAAGATATAGGCCAGAGGCAGCACGAAAATCGGACTCGTCGACGCCAGTGTCGACGCAATGCCGGTATAGGTGTAGCGAAGTCCGGCATTCATCAACCAGATCCCGAGAAATGTCCCCAGAAAGGTGGCGACCACCACCAGCAGACCGGTGCGCCGGTCTTTGAAGGGCTCAACGGTCTCCATAAATCGCTTTGTGGCCCCCAGAATCATCGTCAGACCGATGATTCCAAACATCAGGCGCACGATGCTGATTTCCAGGGCCGTGATCTCGCCGCCCCCCCATTTGGTCAATACATTGCCCACCGCCTGGCAGGTGGCATAGCCGAGTCCGAATAACACGCCGATCCGGGCCTCTTTGGAGAGTCCCGCCGAGGCATCGTCGGCCGGCGGACCATCATCGGGATGGCGCTCCAGAATCACCCACACCACTCCGCCCATCGTCAGGCTCATCCCCACAATCATCGCCGCATCCAGCGGTTCCCCCAGTACGGGCACCGCCAGTATCGCCGTCATCGGCGGCGACATCGCCCCCAAAAGAAGCGTTCGGCGCGGTCCGATCCGGTTGAGAGCGTGAAAAAAGGCGGTATCCCCCAGCGTCAGCCCCACCACTCCGCTGATCGCCAGAATGGTCGTCTCCCAAAGCCCCAGACTCGCGGGCCAGACCGTCCCCTCCAGAATCAACAGGCTGATCACCATCAGCACCAGGGCGATGACGCATTTGAGCCAATTTAACGCCAGGGCCGATATCGTCTTGCCCAGACGCGAAAAGATCAGGCTCGCCGTCGCCCACACGCCCGAGGCCGATAGTGATGCTAATTCTCCCATTCAATGTCCAT
>CAYUPT010000237.1:0-6447 GCA_964446725.1 uncultured Bradymonadales bacterium
GATCGCGAGAGTGAAAATACTGCAAGACCGGATAGGCCAGATGCTGTTCGGCGTGAATGATCAACTGACTGGCAACGCTCTGGAGCTGGTCCTCCAACGCCTCAAACCCCGTACCATCCCAGCCATTTTCCAAAATCTCACGGGCCGAACTGCCGAGCCCACTGATCTCGATGGCCAGTTGTCGTTTCCTGATGACCGACGAGAGCACCGAAACCAGATAGGTGATCGTCAGGGTGATGACGACCAGCCCGTTGAGCGACGCCAGCAGCGAAAGAAGGCGCCAGGTCGCACCGGTGGCCATCACGTCGCCGGTTCCGAGCGTCAAAAACACCATGCCCGCAAAATAGGCCCGATCGGCCAACGCCGCCGGCTCCTCACTGAGTTGATAAATGACGATTTCTTCGGCGGAACTGAATACCATCGTCCAGCCCAGCCACATCGGAATGACCCAGACCAGAAAGGTCACCACCAGGATCACGACGGCATTGGTCTCCAGAAGCCGATGATATCCGAAGCGTTTAAAGAGCAGACGCGCGAGCTTCCACAATCCCACCGCCACGCTCATCGAAATCGGACCGCCGCCCTTTGTGGAGATCGTACTCCACAGCACCTCGATGAGCATGACGCCGATGATCAGCAATCCGCCAGTGATCATGAGCCAGAAACACACGGAATCCCCCGGAGAGTTCGCTCTCACCCTTCGCCCTTGATGATGTGAACGAAACGCCCGGAGACCACCGAATACCACCGAGTTTTGCTCAGATACCGAGTTGTTCGGCGATGATATCACCGGCGCGAAGGGCCATGGACATGATGGTCATCTGGGGATTGACGCCCAGCGATGTGGGCACCGTACTCCCATCGACGACATGCAGGTTGTCGGTTCCAAAGACGCGGTGATCAAAATCGACGACGCCGCGGTCGGCGTCGTCGCTCATCCGACAGGTGCCCAGGGGATGAGCGCCGAGCAATTTGAAGTCCAGAGGGCCCACATCGGTATCGGCCAGTCGGCGGGCCTCTGACACCGAGCGCACCACCTGAGAGTCTCCAAAGCCGGTAAAGACCTCCGAGGCCCCGGCCTCAAAAAAGAGCTCTGCCAGAAGACTGCTTCCCTCTTTGAGCCGATCGACGCTGCGGGGGCTGAGCCGATAGTTGATCAGCGGCATGCCGTCCGGTCCCCGTCGCACAGAACCGACGCCTCGATCGCGGACCATAAAGCCGAATTGCGCGATCTTTTCGAATTCATCCATCCATTTCGTGAGCCGCTGGCCGACCCAGGGAAGCTGGGGCCCCGAGATCTGCGGGTGCAGATAGTACCCCTCGAATCGAATTTCGCGCTCCTCGAGGGCTTCGAAGGTATAGCCCTGAGGAATCGTATCCCAGGGTTCGAGATTCTCGTCCATGCGCGCCATCAGCCCGATGGCGGGGTGGACCGACAGATTTTTGCCGATCGGATCGCGTTGGATGCCGTTTTCGCGCAGAAAGATCGGGCTGTGGACAGCGCCGCAGGCGACGATGACCCGGTCGGCCTCGATGCGAAGTCGGCGGCGCCGGCCCCGATTGTCGGTTCCCCGGGCCTCGACGGCCACGGCCTCCGAGCCATCCATCAACACCCGGGTTGCCGGAAGTCCGGTATACAACTCGGCACCGGCTCGAAGCGCCGCCGGAACGTAGGAGACGTCGGTGGAGCGCTTGGCGCCCTCCGGACAGCCCAGGATGCACTCGCCGGCGCCGGTCCATCCCGGGGCGTTTCGCGGCAGCGGGCCGTGCTCAAATCCCATGGCGTCAGCGCCGCGGCCGATGACATCGGCGATATTGCCCAGAGCGTCGCCGTCGCCGGGCTCGACCTGGAGCATTCGCGCCACCTGCTCGGTGTAGTCGTGATAGGCGTCGGGCCGAAAATCATCGGGAAAACCCAGTTCGTCGCGCCACTCGTCGAGGACGGCATCGGGGGTTGCAAAACAGGTCCCGGAATTGATGGTCGTCGTTCCGCCGACGGTCCGCCCCTGGGGAATGACGATCGGCGTGCCCATCGATAGATTCGTCGCCCGGTGGCGATACATGGCGCCGATGCGCTCCATCGGCGGTCCCGAAAAATCGCCGCGCTGGAAATATCGGCCCTCTTCGATCATGGCCACTGCCAGGCCCTTGCGGGCCAGTTGATAGGCCACTGCCGCTCCGCCGGCGCCGGTCCCGATCACCACGGCGTGGGCCTTGAAATCCATCTCTTCGCCGAGCATCTCGGCGGGGATGACCCGGCGCATGTAGCGCTCCTGGGGCTCATCGGCGACGTCCTTTGGTCGGGGGTGACCGATGGCGTCCAGATAGTCGGCGCGGCCAAAATGGGCCATCTTGACGGCGATCGTCAGAAGCTGGACCAGAATCTGGACCGTCGGAATCTCGACGATGGCCTCGTCCGGCTCCTCGGGATCGCTCCAGCGCGCCAAAAGCTGTTGCCTGCGCGCTGTCGACAGCGTCGAAAACCGCCGCCCATCGGTCACCAGCGTGGTTTGTTCCAGAATTCGCAGTCCGATGCGGTGCAGCCAGTAGGCGTGGGCGGGCATCTGACGGATCTGGCGAATGGCCTCGTCGACGGTCCTGTCATCGGGGGCCGGAACGCGCTGTCCGGCTACGATCGCGGCGTCGACGACGGCCTCCAGCGTCTCGCGCTCCCGGTCGCTAAATCCTCGCTCACCGTCGGTCGCTCCCAGCGGCGTGTGCATCTCGGCGCCCGGAATCGACGACGACGGCCACCAGGAGCTTAAAAACTCCGGAAGTTCCGACAGACGAAAGCGAAGCTCACCTTCGGCGACCTGCTGTCCGCCGCGCGAGATCGCGGCCTCCATATGCGTCATGGAGTCCACCGGCGACAGCCAGCTGATGTCTTTGGAACCGCGGAGCCGATGGGTGATCCCCGACGGGTCGTCGAATCGGAAGTCGTAGGTGATCTCCTTGTTTCGGATCGGCGAAATGACCATCTCGCCCTCCAGCGGTGCCTGTTCGGCGTAGGGCGGACCGTCGACGACCCCCGTGATTTTGACCTCACCGCTTGTGAGAAAGTGTTTGATATCCGTCGATTCGCCCTTGACCTCAAAACGGATTGGATGCGTCGCCCCGGCGGCATCGTCGACCTCGCCGCGCATAGTCTCGAAAAATGAAATGCCCATCTGGTGGCTCCCTCGACGGTTGAGTTCACTTCGGACGCGTGCCGCAACGGCGATCAGACGATCCGCTCGAATTTCGGATCCGGCGAATTGCGCAGAAATTCCAGCGCTCCGCCGTAGTCACTGGAACACTCAAAGGCCGCCTCGTTGACCGGGTCGACCCTGAGATCGACGCGGGCCAATTTGCTGTTCAAGCAATACGAAAGCCGTCCATCCGGGTTGTGATATCCCAGACAGACCATCTCATCGGGGTCGGCTTTCATCGACATCGCCACCTTGCCCGCCGGCCCCTGCATTTCGACGCGCCACGAGTACTCCTGAAGGTCGATCGTCGCGTCCTGGCGCCACAGATCGAGGAGTCGGTCGAAGCGATACTCAGTGTCGCCGCGGCGAACGACGAGCGCCGAGATCAGGGGCGTGGGCTGGCCGGCAATTCGGGTCTTGGCGCTAAAGCCCTCGACCCAGCAAAAGGGCTCGCCCTGTTCGTCGAGAAACGGGCAATGCCCCCAGGCGTAGGCCCAGGCGTGCTCATCGCCCCAGTTATGGCCCTGCATGCCCTCCCAGCCGTCGAGTTCGATGGTCTCGCCAAAGACGTCGATGGTGCCGGAAAGGGCCAGCGACGGATAGGGCGTCAGCGGTGTCGAGCGCGGCAGTGAACCGTCGACCATCCGCTCCGAGGGAAGCAGACACAGTCGCTGTTTGAGCTCCTCGTCGCCTTGCTCCCACTGAATATCCCAGTCGCACACCCCGCCCTCGCCCTCGATGCGTCCCGTCGCACTGCCGTGGGGCGACAGATCGAAGTGGCCGTCGGCAATCGCGATCTGCATCGGATCGCCGTCGAAGGTGGCGTGCTCGAAGGGAACTGTCCGTTTTTCCGACCAGTAGCGGTCGTTTTCACCGTCGAAGACGATGCACCACAATTCGGCGACGGCGCTATCCGGTCGCGGCGCGAATACGGTGGCCTTGAGCCAGAACGCCAGCCGGCGATCCGGGGCGTTGCCGCGCATAAAATAGCTCTCGACATGGGCATCATCACCGGGTCGATATCGAAGTGCGTTATCAGGTGGACGAGTCATCGAAAATCCCTGGCATTTAAAGATGCGAGACATATGTGACCAGTCAGTCACTTCAAGTGGTAGCGGGGCCGGACAGATGGGTCAACACATCGACGCCGCGCAACCCGGGACACGGGCGGTCTTCGATTGCGGAGCAAAAAATCTCGGTTCCGATTTGAAATGCCATTTCGACCCCGCTACTGTGGTGGATGTGATATAGGTCGGTGCGCTTGACGCCGCCGTCTCATCCGGGAGCACTCTGGAGTGTTGGGAACTTCTGCCGCCGCGATGAGCAACGGAGGCCGACATGAATCTGACCTATCTGGAAATCGATCATCAACGCGCGACGTATCACGACGTCGTGGAAACCGACGGGGAGGCGTTTCGAGACCGACTCGCACTGTCATGGCTGTATCATGACCAGGCGCTGGAGGGTGAAGTCATCTCCCAGGAGGAGCTGGACCGAGCCCTCAGTGGAGCGCCGGCGCGAAATTACTGCGACGGGGTATTGCTCCACTCGCTGCGCGCACTTCGCAACTGCATCGACTACATCTACGAGAGTGCAGAGCGCGACGATGAGTTGAGTATCGACTGGCTGCGCGACGTCCACACTCGGCTTTGTCGAGACGACGAGGAGCGGGCCGGGTGTTATCGAAAACGCGATACATCCCCCGGGGTCTATCACCTGGATGTGGTGCAATCCAATAGCCTGTCGTACCACTTCCACAAATTCATCGACACCTATCAAAGCGAGCTCAAGGCGACGCATCCGATCCGCCAGGCGGCGATCGCGCACTGGGATTTTATGCACGTCTTTCCCTTCGACGATCGCACCGGGGTCGTCGGGCGGCTGATGCTCAACTTCTTGCTGCTCAAAAACAACTTTCCGCCGGCCATCGTCCACGCCACTGATCGCCATCACTACTTTCAGGGACTGCGCGGTGCTCGCGCCGATCTGGTCCCGGTCGTCGCCGACGCCGTTCGATCGACGATCGCCGCAGCCCGGGCCTTCCAGAGCGAAGCGGCCGCGCCCCCATCACCTCGCAAGGCCGTGCTATAGGCGAAGCACCGCTTCGACGGCCCTCCTCCAACATCCATCGGCAGACACCACAGGCGGTGTCTGCCGATGCCCACCTTGCCACCCCGAGGCGCGCACCCGCGCTGGAATGCCCGGCGGCCCTCATTCGTTGTTTTTGCGGAAATCGGTGTCGGTCTGCTGACGTGCGGGAGATCCGCCCTACGGCGATGACCGACGCCGAATATCGCACTTTGTCAACACGGAATAATGGCCCGGTTCAGATTGGCCGGCGGGACGCCGAAAACTCAGTGACAGATGCAGTTGACAGCCCCATCGGTGGCGCTAAGGTGGCCACGGCGGAGTTGACGAATCGTCAACGGTTCTAAACTTCGCCTGCAGAGAATGAGTTTATATGGGTTCGCAACAGACCTCTGCGCTAACAACAGCATTGTTCCCGCACGGCGGTCAGACCTGCAAAATGTACGTACTCAGGGAGTAGTCAGATGCCATCAAACCTCAAAGTTGCAGATAATGGCAGCGGTGACGACAGTGATGACCAGCCCTCGGAACTAAGTGTAGAACGCTTTGCCACCGCCGAATTACCGAGTGAATTCGGGGAATTTCAGATCGTGGCCTTTACCAACAACCGCGACAACAAAGACCACGTCGCCGTCGTCCACGGCGATGTCGAGGGCGAATCGGGAGTGCTCACCCGCATCCACAGCGAGTGTCTGACCGGCGACGTCTTCGGCAGCCTCAAATGCGATTGCGGCGCCCAACTCGACATGGCACTTCAGGAAATCGCCGAAACCGACGCCGGCGTCGTCCTCTATATGCGCCAGGAAGGCCGCGGCATCGGATTGGCCAACAAAGTCAAAGCCTACAGCCTTCAGGACGGCGGACTCGATACCGTCGAGGCCAACCTACACCTCGGCTTCGACGACGATCTTCGCGACTACGACATCTCGGCAGCGATGCTCAATCTTCTGGGCATCGAGAGTATCGTGTTGATGACCAACAATCCCTCCAAAGTCGACGGACTCGCCGAAGCGGGCATCGACATCGACGAACGACGGCCCATCAAGACCACGCCCAACCCCCACAATTTCAAATACCTGGAGACCAAACGCGAAAAGAGCGGCCACCTGCTGTAGGAAGCGGCGCTACCGGCGGTTCATGGTTCCCCACGTTGTGCCCCCCGGGCTCCTTC
>CAYUPT010000238.1:0-6443 GCA_964446725.1 uncultured Bradymonadales bacterium
GGCCCGACTCGAATTGTGGCACCGGGCGCTGTGGCTGCCGATGACCGGCCGGGAGTACGTCGACTCCGATATCGAAGGCGCCGACGACGACGGCACCGACCTCGCCGACGGCTGGCCCGCCGCACTCGGCGCCGACGTCAACTCCCGGCGGCTCGACGACTTCGTTCGGGATACCGTTTTCCCGCCGCGAACGCCCGACGGCGGAATCGGCGACTTTTGACCTTTAGTTCGACGGACTACCTTGGGGTTGTGAATCGACGACGCTTCTTTCCTTCTGGCGATATGCGAGGTCCGGTATGCATTCTCATCTACTGGTTGCCACTGATTTTTCGACGCCGTCAAAGGCGATGACCCGTCGGCTCGACGATTTTCGCGACTACGGCGCCCAACAGATCACCCTGATATACGTGCGCCGGACGAATTTTCCGGTGGAAGACTCGGAGAGTCACAAACAGTATTACCAGACCCTGCTCGATGAGACCGCCGGCGAGCTCCGAGAGCGCGGCTGGGAGGTCGATGTGCGAAACGAGGTGGGTCGCCCCGGCTCCCGGATTCCGGAGGTCGCCGAAGAGGTCGGCGCCGGACTCATCGTCCTCGCCAATCGGGGCAAAAGCGCCGCGGAAGATATCCTGCTGGGCAGTGTCGCCACCGATGTGCTGGAGCGATCGACGACGCCCATCTTTTTGTTCTGCGCCGATACCGTCGACGATGCCGACGACGAAGACCGTCGGGCCCTCGATTTCGAGCGGATTATCCATCCCACCGATTTCTCCGATGCCGCCGACAATGCCCTGGATTGGGTCGAAGAATTGGCGGTGGCCGGCATGTTTCCGGCGCTTGTGGTCCACGCCCTGGATGATCGCTACGAGAGTCGGGCCGCCAGCCGCGACCAGCGCCGGGCCCTCGACGAGCGTCGAAGCCGACTCGAAGACGCCGGTGTCTCCGATGTGGATGCCGATCTGGTCTCCGGAAAACCCCGGAAGATCCTCGATGAAATCGCCGACCACTATCCCGGGGCCCTGATCGTGATGGGGACCCACGGCCGAAGCTGGTTTGGCGATTTGATGCTCGGCGGAGTGGCCCGAGCGATGGCGCGACGGGCCAGTCATCACACCCTTTTTGTGCCCTCCGACGGCGACCGGCAAACTTGACATTTTGCGCCAGGCTTCGTTGTATGACAGCGACCCGTACGTCGTATCTACAATCCGGCAATGGCACCGATTTTGGCGTGGATGATAAGTCTGGAGCCGCGATGATCGTCGTCACCTATCCGGTGACGGTCACGTCCCGTCGAGTCGACGTTGCCCGGTGTTCTCTACCTGTTTTCTGACCGAGGAGATTCCCGTGAGTAGCCTGACTCCCCCCATTAATTTCGAGCAGTGGATCGAGGACAACCGCGAGGCCTTTGAGCCACCGGTGGGCAACAAAAAGATCTGGGAAGACCAGGACTTTATGTGCTTCGTCATCGGCGGACCGAATGCCCGCAAGGACTTCCATATCGATCCGAGCGAGGAGTTCTTCTATCAGCTCGAAGGTGATATGACCCTCGAGATCGTCGAAGACGGCGAGCATAAAGAGATTCCGATTCGCGAAGGCGAGATCTTTTTGCTTCCGTCGATGGTTCCCCATTCACCGAAACGCCCGGAGGGCACCATTGGGCTGGTCATCGAACACAAGCGACCGGAGGGCGAAGACGACGGCCTGCGGTGGTACTGCGAGGAGTGCGGCGATGTGCTCCACGAGGAGTGGTTTTATCTGACGGATATCGTCACTCAGCTCAAGGAGGCCATCGAGGCGTTCTGGGACGATGACCAGGCGCGGACCTGTGGAAGTTGCGGAGCCTACCTCGAGCAAGACTGACGGCTCGATTGGACCTGGCCTGTCGGCAATCTGGAGCATCTCAGCATCTCAACGGAGTCTGCGATGAAGATCGATATCCACGCTCATATTCTGCCCGAGACCTGGCCTGACCTTCAGGAGCGCTACGGGTACGGCGACTTTATCAGCCTCGATCACGACTGCCCGGGGTGTTCGGCGCGGATGATGAAGGGCGACGAGTTTTTTCGAGACGTCGAACCCAACGTCTGGAGCCCCAATGTGCGCATCGACGAGTGCGACGAGGCTGCAGTCGACGTCCAGGTGCTGTCGACGGTGCCCGTCATGTTCAGCTACTGGGCGAAGGCCGCCGACGCCCACGACCTGTCGAAAATTCTCAACGACCACATCGCCGGCGTCGTCGACGACCACCCGAAGCGATACGCCGGACTCGGCACGCTGCCGATGCAGGATACGGAGCGCTCCGTTCAGGAATTGGAGCGCTGCATCCAGGATCTCGGTCTGGTCGGTGTCGAAATTGGCACTCATATCAACGAGACCAATCTCGACGCCGATCGCTTCGATCCGCTGTGGGAGGCCGCCGAGGAGCTGGGCGCGGCGATCTTTGTCCATCCCTGGGATATGATGGGCTTTGATCAGCTCGAGGATTACTGGCTTCCCTGGCTGGTGAGCATGCCCGCCGAGACGTCGAGGGCGATCTGTTCGCTGATGATGGGTGGGGTGCTCGACCGCTATCCGGATCTGAAATTCGCCTTCGCCCACGGCGGCGGCTCGTTTCCGGCGACCTTGGGTCGCATCGACTGGGGCTTCGAGGTCCGCCCCGATCTATGTCAGGTCGATACCCAGACGCCGCCCCGCGATTTGGTCGACAAATTGTATTTCGATACACTGGTTCACGACCCGGATATGCTGCATCTTCTGGTCGATAAATTCGGCGCCGACCAGCTCGCTCTGGGCACGGACTATCCCTTCGTACTCGGCGAGCACGAACCGGGTCAGTTGATCGAATCCATGGATCTGTCGGCGGCTCAAAAAGAGCAGATGCTCTCCGGAACTGCCCTCGACTGGATCGGCCGCGATCGAAGTGATTTCGAGACCAGCGCCAGTCGCGCTCACAGCGAGTCGATTGGCTTCCAGCTCGCCGATCAGTGAATCGTCGGACTGACGGTTGCCGCCGGTGACAACAACTGTAATACGGGAGAGATACGATGCACTATCGACATCTGGCCATGATCGCGTCTGTTCTGGCAGTATTTTCGGTGGCGTGGACCGGCTGCGAAGAGTCGCTGCAGGACAACGCTCCCGACGAGGGATTTCAGGTCTGCGATGACTCGATGACCCTTCCCGACGACGACTACAGTTTCGAGGGCGCCGAATATGTCGGCGATGATACCCTCGAGATTGATGTCGCCTACAGCGGCGGCTGCGAGACGCACGAGTGGACGCTGTGCTGGGATGGTCTATTTATGGAGAGCGAGCCGGTGCAGGTGAACCTCGATCTGCGCCACGAGGCCAATGGTGACAGGTGCGAGGCCGGCGTCCAGGAGACGCTCAGCTTCGATCTCCAGGAGCTTCGCGACGACTACGAATCGGGCTACCAGACCGACACCGGGACGATCATCATGCGCCTGACGGGCCACGATGAATCCGTCACCTACGATTGGTAGCATCGCCAACGGACGCGATATTCGCTTATAGTTTCTGAGTACACCATGGATAGACTCGATGTAGTCATCGCCGAGCGCCGGTGGAGCGTCGATCTCACAGGGGCCGTCGAATTGGCGATACCCCTTGAGTTTGAGGGGCACCAGCCCCGGGCATTCGATATGCCGGAGGCGACGGCGCAGGCCGTCCAAGGCGGTGGGTTCGTCGGCGATACGCGCCGCGGCGGAAGCGTCAACTGCGAGACCGTCGAGCTGATAGCCCACGGAAACGGCACCCACACCGAGGGCGTGGGACACTTGACCGACGAGCGCATCTCGGTCGGTGATTGCGTCACCGAACCGCTGTTGCCGGCCATCGTGCTCACCGCTTCGCTCTGCGAGATCGACGACACCGACGAGACCTACGGGGGCGACTTCGCTCCCGGCGATCGGGTCATCACCAAAAAAAGCGTCGCCGATGCCGCACAGAGCGCCGGTGTCGATGACGCGTTTTTTAACACGGTGGTCATCGGCCTCGACGCCGCTGCCGATTTCAAAGCGAGAGCCGATCACAGCGGTACCAACCCGCCGTATCTGACGTCGGAGGCCATCGGGTGGCTTCGCGATGTGGGCTGTGACCATCTATTGGTCGAACTTCCCTCCATTGATCGCGAGGACGACGGGGGAGGCGTGCCCAATCACCACCGATTTTTCGGATTGGAGCCCGGTCGGCGAGCCTCAGAGCAGAGCCGACGCCGCACGGTTACGGAATTGATCGATGTTCCCTCCGATCTCGATGACGGCCCGTACGCGCTGTCGCTTCGCTTTCCCCGGTTTGGCCTCGACGCCGCACCTTCCCGTCCTGTCATCTATCCACTCCAGCGATGAGTGACCATGTCTTTTTCGATCCGCTCCGTTCCCGAACGCATCGTCGCCCTCACCGAAGAGCCCACCGAGATTCTGTACGAACTCGGTGAAGAAGATCGCCTCGTCGGCATCAGCGCCTACACCGAGCGTCCGCCGCGGGCTTCCGACGAAAAGGACGTGGTCAGCGCCTTTATCGGCGGAAGTATCGACAAGATATCGGCTTTGGAACCGGATCTGATCATCGGCTTTTCCGATATTCAGGCCGAATTGGCCCACGATCTGATCAAAGCCAATTTGCCGGTGGTTATCTTCAATCAGCGAAGTCTCCAGGAGATCCTGGACGTCATCGTCACCATCGGCTCCATTGTCGGGCGGCGAGAGGCCGCTCAAGAGCTGGTTCGCGGATATATCGAAAACCTCGAGGAGGCCAGGGCCAAAACAGAAGCTCAAAAGCATCGGCCCCGCGTCTATTTCGAGGAGTGGGATGATCCGCGAATCACGGCCATCGAATGGGTCGGTGAATTGGTCGAAATCGCCGGAGGCCAAAATATTTTCGACGACCTGTCGCGGGGCAAAAATGCCGACGATCGATTCGTCGACGACGACCAGATCCGACAGGCCGACCCGGAGATCATCGCCGCCTCCTGGTGTGGCAAGGACGTCGATCTCGACAGCATCTGCGAGCGCCCGGGATACGACGAAGTTTCGGCCGTCGAAGACGGTGAGCTCCACGAGCTCGATCCGGCCATTATCCTGCAGCCCGGCCCGGCCTGTCTAACCGACGGATTGGCGCGGCTCGAGGAGATTATTCGGCGGTGACTCGCCTTCTTCCCCGTGCCGGGGAAGAGATTTGACGACCCCATCGACGGTTCCCAAGAACGACACAAGCCCGCCGTTTCCGGCGGGCTGTTGTGTGTTGCGCTGTGCCGATGCTTACTCGATCTCGACGCTGATGGATTCACTCAACTCGGTGTCGACGACCGACAGATCGAAGTCGCAGCTGCCGGCTTCCAGGCCCTCGACTTCGACGGAGTGCATGTTGAGCTGACCGACGTAACGGTAGCTCGCCTCGCAGATGTCGGGCGTGGAGTTGTCGATGTCGATTGCGCCTTCGGCGCCGCCGCAGACGGCGTCGAAGTCAGCGGTGCCCATGTGAAAGAGTGTGGTGAAGTCCGTTTCGCCGACTTCGATGACGTCTTTGGAGTCCTCGTGGTTGCTGCGGATGTCGAGTTCGTCGATATCGCCCGGTTCGACCAGGTCGAAGTCCATGGCGTCGCCACTGACGTCGTCGGTGGCGACCAATTCGTAGCTTCCGGCTTCGGAGCCGGTGGCCACTTCCAGGGTCTGGAGGACGCGGTGGTCGTCGTTGATGGTGCCGCCGTCGGCCGGTTCGACGTCCACCGGATAGACGCCGTAGCCGGTCAGGGAGTCGCCGAGCGAGTCCTTCATGCGGTACTGGAACAGGGCGTTGCTGTCGGTGACGTAGGTCGCCTCGCTGCACAGCGTGTCGAATTCGACGCTGTCGACCTCGGTGGCGACAATCGAGGTGCGGTCGCTCAATTCCTCACCGTCGCCATCGAGGGCCGTGGCGTGGATGGGCGTGCCCTCCGCCGGGCTCTGCTCGTGGGCCGTCAGCTGGAAGTCGTGGCTTCGCTCATCGGTGACTTCGATACTCTGGGCATCATCGGAGTAGGCTTCGACCAGCTCCAGGGCCTCTCCGTTGGCGTCGAGTTCGGTGACGTAGACATCGACACTGGCCCCCTTGGCCAGATCGCCACCGGCGGCCGTTGCCACCCACTCGCTGTCGGCGTAATTAAAGCTGAGATTGCCCTCCTCGCCCTCCAATTCCACGCCGCAGCCGGCGGCCATGGCCAAAGCGAGGGTGAGCGCCGATATCTTGAGTCCCGTCTGTGTCCATTGTCGTCTCATGGTTGCTTCTCCTGTCATTGATAACCAGATAGTGTGAATTCTCGTTTCGATGCGACTAGCGTTTGCTCCAGTTGCGGAACAACGTTGCTCCGTCGAAATTCGCGTCGCTTCCGAATCGCCGTCAGAAGCGGTGCCCCCGGGGTCGTCCGGAGGGCGATCGTCGCTCAT
>CAYUPT010000239.1:0-6421 GCA_964446725.1 uncultured Bradymonadales bacterium
TAATCCATGACCTCCCTGTCTGAAGACTGCCACAGCGGCACCCTGTTTCGGGTCGTCGACCCGAAGCAGGGGCGCCCTACGCTCGCCCGCCTGGACGGCGACGACATCGTCGCCATCCCCGGAGATATCGAACAGCTCCACGACCGCCACCGCAGCGGTGAGGCCCTTCCCACCGGTCGAGTCCTCGACGGCCCCGACCTGGAACTCCTGGCCCCGGTCACGCCGTCGAAGATCGTGTGCGTCGGACTCAACTACCGACAGCACGCCCGGGAGATGGACAAAGACATTCCCGACGAACCGCTGATGTTTATGAAACCGCCGACGGCCCTTGTCGGTCCGGCCACGTCGATCGAGCTTCCCGAAAGCTCCAACGAGGTCCATCACGAAGGGGAATTGGCCATCGTCATCGGCGACCGCCTCAAAGACGCCGATCGCGACGAGGCGGCCGACGCAATTTTTGGCTACACCTGCGCCTGTGACGTCTCTGCACGCGATATCCAGCGCCGCGAGGGTCGTTACACCCGCGGCAAGGGATTTGACACCTTCGCCCCCGTGGGCCCGTCGATTGCGCTGGCGCCTCAATTCGACCCCGCCCAACACGAATTGACCTGCCGCGTCGACGGCAAACTTCGCCAGCAGTCGACGCTCGACGATTTTATCTTTCCCGTCGACCGCGTCGTCTCCTTTATCTCCGGGGTCATGACTCTTCTGCCCGGTGATGTCGTTTTTACCGGAACCCCTCACGGCGTCGGCCCCATCGAAGCCGGACAATCCGTAGAAGTGGCCATCGACGGCATCGGGACCCTGAGAAACCCCGTCACCCACCGCTGAGCCCCCACACTCGCCCCGCGCCCCCCGCTGGTCATTGCCTCGCGCGTGTGCTAGCGTTCGCGCCAGCGTGCGACGTGGCACTGTACTGCGGTTTCCGCCGCCGACAATATTGAATATTCTGTAATCCTGTAATGACGGCGGAATAGTTCGATGGTCCAATGTTTTGTTTGTATGTGCTCGAGCCTATGGCTCGGCCCATTCTGTGACTTACCTACCCGATAAAGACGTACCATGGCTCACGAAGAACCGATTCCCCCTGCCGACGTCGAAGATCAGGAACCGCTGGTCGACGACCTCTATAACGCCGACAACATCAAGGTGCTCGAAGGCCTGGAGGCGGTGCGAAAGCGCCCCGGCATGTACATCGGCGACACCGATGACGGCTCCGGCCTCCACCACATGGTCTACGAGACCGTCGACAATGCCATCGACGAGGCGTTGGCGGGCTTTTGCGACACCGTGACCATCACCATCCACACCGATGGCTCGGTCAGCATCGAGGACAACGGCCGCGGCATCCCCGTCGACATCCACGAAGAGCAGGGTCGGTCGGCCGCCGAGGTCATCATGACCGTGCTCCACGCCGGCGGGAAGTTCGACAAAAACTCCTACAAGGTCTCCGGTGGACTTCACGGCGTCGGCGTCTCCGTCGTCAACGCCCTGTCGGAGTGGCTGGAGATGGAGATCAAGCGCGACGGCAAGGTCTGGTACCAGCGCTACGAAAAGGGGCTTCCCGAAGAGCCGCTGGAAGCCATTGGCGACACCTCCAAGACGGGCACGGAGATCCGATTCAAGCCCGACGCCAATATCTTCGACGGCGTCGAATTTTCCTTCGACGTGCTGTCTCAGAGGCTCAGAGAGCTTTCGTACCTCAACGCCGGGGTCAATATCTCGATTGTCGATGAGCGCTCCAACAAGCGCCACGACTTCAGCTACGACGGCGGCGTCAACTCCTTTGTCAAAGACCTCAACGAAAATAAGCAACCGCTCCACGACGAGCCGGTCTACATCAACGAAGAACTCGAGGACCGCGGCATCTTCGTCGAGGTATCGCTGCAGTGGAACGACTCGTTTAACGAAAATATCTTCTGCTACACCAACACCATCCGAAACCGCGACGGTGGAAGTCACCTGTCGGGACTGCGGGCCTCGTTGACGCGTACGGTCAACTCCTACGGCGTCTCCAACGACATGCTCGACGACACGCTCTCCGGAGATGACATCCGCGAGGGACTGGTCGCCGTCTTGTCGGTCAAAATGCCGGACCCCAAGTTCTCGAGTCAGACCAAGGAAAAACTGGTCTCCAACGAAATCAAAGGTGCCGTCGAATCGGTGGTCAACAAGCACCTGGGCATCTTTCTGGAGGAAAACCCGTCGGTGGCCCGCTCGGTCATCGACAAGGCCATCTCCGCCGCCCGGGCCCGTCAGGCGGCCCGAAAAGCCCGCGAGATCGCCCGTAAATCGGCACTGCAGACCAGCTCGCTTCCCGGCAAACTCGCCGACTGTCAGTCGCGCAATCCCGAAGAGAGCGAATTGTACATCGTTGAGGGTGACTCCGCCGGCGGCTCCGCAAAACAGGGGCGAGATCGGCGGTTTCAGGCCATCCTTCCGCTGCGCGGAAAGATTCTCAATGTCGAAAAAGCTCGCTTCGACCGCATGCTCTCCAACAACGAGCTTTCGGCCCTGATTTCGGGGCTCGGCTGCGGCATTGGCGACGAGTACTTCGACCTCGAAAAATTGCGCTACCAGAATATCATCCTCATGACAGACGCCGATGTCGACGGAAGTCACATCCGGACGCTGCTGTTGACCTTCTTTTACCGACAGATGCCGGAGTTGATCGAAAACGGCTATCTGTACATCGCCCAGCCCCCGCTGTACGGCATCAAGCGCGGAAGCTCGGTGGACTACATCAAAAACGAAGAGGCCCTCAACAACCGCCTGATCGCCCGTGCCAAAGAAAAGATCACCATTCACGGCGCCGACGGCACAACGCTTAGCGACGAGGAACTGGCGGACTTCGTCGACGATTTGCTCGACTACCGCGATATGGTCCAGCGCATGGAGCGGCGCGGCGATCGACGCATTATCGAAAAGGTCGTCCGCACCGAATTGAGCATCGACGATCTGACCGACAAACAGCGCCTCGTCGAAAAGTCGGAGGCGATCCGCGAGCGGCTGGAAGCTGAACACACCACTGTGCCCTGGTCGTCGCCCAAGATTTTGACCGATCCCGATCGCGAAGACCTCTACATGGCGCGCTGGAATAGCCGCGTGGCGGGAACGGCGGTGACCACCGACATTGGTCGGGCCTTTCTCAAAGACCACGACTACCAGGAGATGGTGCGAGTCTGGCGCCGCTTTGCCTCGATGGGCGACTACGTCATCGTCGACGACGGGCGCTCCGAGGAACAATACGACGCCCTGCTCAATGTCCTGGAGCGCGCCCTGGAGGCCGGAAGCAAGGGCAAGAGTATCCAGCGCTACAAGGGACTGGGTGAGATGAATCCCGACCAGCTGTGGGATACGACGATGAACCCCGAGACCCGGACGCTGCTCCAGGTCCAGATCGAGGATGCCGTGGAAGCCGACTCCCTGTTTACGGTGCTGATGGGCGACCAGGTCGCACCGCGGCGCGAATTCATCGAAACCCACGCCCTGGACGTGCGCAACCTGGACGTCTGACTCCAGCCCGTCTGTCTCCGGCACCCCGGCCACCGTCGCCTGCTTTTTCAGAAGCTGTCAAAATTATGTCGGACCGAGGCTCGGCGAGATGATTTGTTTGGCTTCAAAGCGATCAAACGCAGGCGTATCCGGAGGATACGTCGAGTATTGAGCGCAAAGAAGCCGGACAAATCAGCCGGCGAATGCCGATGGGAGACTTTTTTGATAGTTTCTTAGATCCCCCAGGTCTTCATGTCGAAGATTCAGCTACTGAGCGGCTCCGCCGTCGACGATGCCCTCGAGCAGACGGCGGTGCGCCACTTCTTTGGCTACGAGCTCAACCGGGCCCCCATCGGTGTTCTGCTATTTCTGGGGTTCGCCGGTTTTGTCGCCGCCGGCTATCTGTGGTTCGTCCCCGGACTGGGTGGCGCCATGACGGCGGCCTTTGTGGGCTGTATTCTGGCGGGGATGACCTTCTTTTCGATGGCCTCTTTCTGGGCCAATTTCCGCAACAAGCGCTTTGTGGCCGTCACCGACGACTACCTCTTTGTGGGCGCCGACGAGCAGGCCTGGCGCATCCACTGGTCACTCGTCGATCGCCAATCGCTGAATTTCGACCAGATGCAGAGCTCGCGATTTCGCGGCAAGATCAACCTCGAGACCGCCGGCCAGGACATCGAGTTGTCGCTGTACACCCCCTTTGTGCGCATCGAGGATCTGGAGGGGTTGATGTTCGAATTATTGCAGCGACTGGATGCCGAAGGCGGCGAGGCGCCCATTGGGGCACCGGACCGGGACGTCGACGTCGAAGAACTGCAAGAAGAAAGCGCTCCGTAGTCGTCCATTTGCCCGCCCAAACCACCGAAGTGAATTGACATCTCAAGGGGGCAGTGCCACCGTATGCGCAACGTTGTGAATAGATGCCGGGGCCGAGGTCAACATGGTTGTGCACTCCGAACTCGACGAGCCGTCGATACCGCTTTTAATTCCGCTGATCGTCGGCGCAATGGCATTGTGCTGGTTGCTGGCGCCGAGCTCCGCCCAGGCATCGATGGACTACAATCCGTCGTCGTCGTCGACCCAGTACATCATCGTCGTCGACGACTCGGGCTCGATGCGTGTGCGCACGCAGGACGGACCGGCCGCCGATCCGGATCGACTGGCCGTCTTTGCCACCCGGTCGCTTCTGAGCCTTCTCGACGACCGCGACGAAGTGACCGTGGCCCGCTTAAACGGTCCCGCCGACGGCGAGGAAATCACGCCGATTGCGCCCCTGCGCGAAAACCGGAGTCGACTGGAATCGATGCTCGACCTCGATTCCACCCTCGCCCAGTACCCCGGTCAGGTCACCCCCTGTGTACAGGCCCTGGACGCCGTCCAGCGGGAACTCGACGAGGCCTACCGCCCCGGCGTCGACCAGGTCGTCTTATTTTTGACCGACGGCGAGTGCAACGACGGCGATCTCAACCCGGCGAGCTACCTCGACGGTGTCGATTCCCATCTCGACGGCGCATTCCGATTTTATCTGCTTCGCTGGGAGGGCCGGGTCTACTCGGACTACCTCGTCGATCTCGCTGACCAGACCGGTGGCACCGTCTCCATTGTCGGCGCCGACGATCCCACCGACTTGCTCGCTCCCTTCGCCCAGGTCATGTCGCATTCTCAGGGTCATCAGGCCCATCTGGTCGAACCCAGAGACTCCACTCTGCCGGCTCATTCCGGCGCGGAACGGATGCGTTTACTCGCCGTCGCTCCGGGAACCGGCGACGACCTGTCCATCCAGCTAACGGCCCGAGATGGCGGCGACATCGATGCCATCGGCTCCACCGACACCGGCATCCACCAATACGAAGACGGCGGCATCTACCGCTACTCCACCATCGAATACCGCCCGTCGTCCTCGTCGGTCGATGTCTCGGTCAGCGGCGCCGACGGCGACTGGCAAGTCGTCGCCCTGCCCGACTACCGACTCTCCGTCGAGACCACCATCCGCGCCGGCCGCTGCGGCGACGATGGCGACGAGATCACCTACTCCGAAATCGGCAACGACGCCTGTCTGACCATCGAGTTGGTCAACCAGGACGGCCAGCGCGTCACCTCCGATGTCACCGACAGCGCCATCGAGGCCGACGTCGCTTACGACGAGCCCGGCCAGGATGACATCCGGCGCCTTCCGGCCAATCAGATCGACGACGAGGCGGCGTTCCAATTCGAGCGCGCCAATCTCGAGGAGGGCGACCACATCTTTCAGCCCCGCGTCGTCATCCGCGGCGACGACGACGTCGCCATCCACGGCTCGCCGCGCTCGCTACAGGTCTCGACCCAGCGCGTCCAATCCAATCCGGCGCGCCTTGAATTCGACGACCTTCTGCCCGGAAGCGAGCACTACCACGAGGTGACCATCGACGGGAATTTCCCAACGACCAGAGGCCGGCTGGCCGTGGAGGGTCGCAGCCAGATCCCGCCGTGTCTCTCCTTTGCCCTCAACGGCGTCGAGGAAGGCGAAGGTCAGTCCATCTCGGCGGGCCAGACCTACACCGTGGAAGTCCACGTCGACTCCTACTGCGGCCCGGCGGCCCGGGACTACCGACTCGATACCGCGCTGCGCGTCGAATTCGACCAGTCCTCGCAGGCGGCGTCCATTCCATCGCTGGTTTTGCCCGTGCGCGGACAACTGGTCTACGAGTTGCGCGCCCCGGCGAACCTCGAGGCCTCGATTCGCGCCGGAGATGACGTCGATCTACCGCTTCGCATCACCGGCAACCACCGCCGCGACATGGAGTTGACCGCCCTATTTCCCGCCGACAACGAGCGCGGCAACTGGCCGGGCCGCCACCTTCAATTGAGCGCTATTGACGCCGACGGCAACACCGTCGAGCCCGACTCCGACGGAAGTCTCTCGGCACCGGTCACAATTCCCGCCGGC
>CAYUPT010000240.1:0-6397 GCA_964446725.1 uncultured Bradymonadales bacterium
CCCACCGATGGCAGATGAAACCAACGCGTATCCCTTAGACGTCGAATTACTGGAGTCGGTCATCGACTATCTGCCGATTGGGGCGATCATCGTCGACGACGACGGCATCATCCAGCGCTTTAATCGCCATGAAGAACAACTGTCGGGCCTGGACCGCGAAGAGACGATCGGCGAGTCGTTTTTCAGTGATATCGCCCCCTGTACCAAGGACATCGACCTCGGTCCCCGATTTCGGGAGGGCATCGAGGACAACAACCTGGATATCGACGTCGAATTCTCCTTTCCGTACCCCTACAATCGGGTGCCGCGCGACGTGCATATCCGGGCGGTCTCGGTGGAATCGGAGAGCGATCACGCCCACGTCATTCTCATCGAGGATATCACCTCGAAGCGCCAGCTCGAGCGCAGCAACGCCGATATGATGGTGGGACTCAAGACCATGATCTCCCGGTGGCGCGGCGGCGGTGAATCGGGCAGAGACGCCGGTCTGGCATTTGGCTCCTCGGAGGCTTTCGAGGAACGGGCGGTTGCGCTGTACGCCGACGTCTCCGGCTTTTCGGAGATCGCCAGCCGCACGCCCCCGGCGCAGCTGTTTCAGGTCGTCGACCGCCAGCTTCGGACGGCCATCGAAGTCATCAGTCGTACCGGTGGCCATATCGATCAGGTCAACGGCAACGGCGTCGTCGGCGTCTATATGCTCGGCCAGGAGGGTGAGCGCGCCTTTTACGACGCCGTCAAAGCCGCCTGGGATATCGTCGAAAAGAGCAACCAGGATCTGGAATTGCCGTTTCGCGTCGGGCTCGCCCTGGGCTCGATCTACAACGGCCCGATCGGCCACGACGAATTCGGCAATCGGGCCACCGTCGGAAACCCCCTTTCGGTGGCGCGCAGCCTCTCGCAGACCGGTCGCCCCCACGAAATCATTGTCACCGAGGACATCGTCGGTCGACTCGATGAAGCCGCCGCAACCACAGCTCTTAAAGGCACGTCGCCGATGGGGGTTCCCGACCCGGGAACGATCTACCGCATCGAATCCATCGACCTGCCAAGCCAATCGTAGGACCCGGAGTTGACCATGAATTCCAATGTATCGAGACGCTCCACGGTGGAGCCAAATCTTAGCCCGGGCACGATTCTGGACGGCAAGTACGTCGTCCAGCAGCAGATCGGCGCCGGTGGAATGGGACGGGTCTACGTCGCCATCCAGAAGCCCTTTAATCGAAAGCTCGTCATCAAGGTCATGCACCCCGATCACGCGGAGCATGACGTATTAGTGCAGCGCTTCGCCCAGGAAGCTCAGGCCATCAGCCGGCTTTCGCACCCCAATACGGTGACGGTGTTTGACTTCGGTCGCACCGATGCCGGGGTGTTGTACATCGTCATGGAGTACGTCGAGGGGATCCCGCTGGGCGATATGATCCGCGAGACCGGGGCGTTGCCGCTTGAGGACGCCGTCGCATTTACCGCCCAGGTCGCCCAGGCGCTCGGAGAGGCCCATCACCTCGGGATTGTCCACCGCGACCTCAAACCGGACAATATCATGGTCGTTCGCTCCTCGGGCTCCGAGCCGTTTGTCAAAGTGCTGGATTTCGGGATCGCGAAACTCGTCGAACACGACCAGGAGCTTACGCAGGCCGGAAGTATTGTGGGAACGCCGGCCTATATGGCGCCGGAGCAGGCCCGCAACGACGACGTCGACGCCCGCACCGACCTGTACGCCCTGGGTTGCTGTCTCTACGAGATGTTGACCGGCGGCCGCCCCTATCCCAAGGAGACCCCGGTCGCCGTATTGCTGAGTCATCAAAACGAGCCGATCCCCCATCTTCCGGAAGACGAATTTGGCTGTGCTCTCAACGACTTCTTGAAATCGGCCCTGGCGAAGTCCCCGGAGGATCGGCCGGCAGACGCCTCGGAGTTCGTGGCCCGGATGATGCGCTGTTTTATGGACAGCGAGCAGCACGCCAACCCGGCGCCGGCCAGCCAGAACCGGACGCGGATCAGCGAGCGGATGCGGATCCTCGACGCCCAGACGCCGCGCCCCGGACAGGCGCAACAATTCTCCAGGATCCGGACCACCGATGGACGCGGCGCCAACCGGGAGTCCTCGCCGAGCCTCCCCCGCCCAAAGCGCCGCTCGTCATCGGACGGTCGGGATTCGTCGTCCATCTCGGTGCCCGCACCGGACCAGATCGGCTCCACGCAGCAATCGGGCGCGCCGGCGCCGGCGGGCAATACACGGCCCGATTCCAACCGGCGCACCGACACCCGCGACTCCTCGCCGCCGGCCCCGGCGCGCGGCTCATCGCCGTCGGTCGATAACAGCCAGAATACGGTCAGCTCCGATCCCAACGCCGTCGCACCGGAGTACTTCGACGATACCGACAGCGGCCGGATCGACTCGTCGCCGGATCGGCAGCGGCCGCAGCGACAGGTCTCGCGACAGGATAACTCCACGGCGCCGGACTCCGTCTCCGACGCCGACAGCTCGCATTCCGACGTCGACGAACACGCCAGTACGGCTCCCAAACTGGACGACGACGCCGATGACCGCTCCTCGGACACCGACACCGCGGCGGCCACCGAATCGTCGACAACTCCCGGTCAACAACCGTCGCCTCCGGCATCGTCGACGCCGTCTCGACTGTGGCCCATCGTCGCCGGCGCTGCAGCGCTGATCGCCGTCGGCGCCGTCAGCTCCATGTTGGTGTTCGGCAGCGGCGATGAATCACCGCAGTCGGCGGTCATCGAATTGAACAGCGATCCCGAAGAAGCCACCGTCTACATCGATGACGTCCCGATTGGGCGAGCCCCCATCGAACACCAGACCGACCAGTCGAGTATCGAGTCCGTTCGCTTTGAGCGTAGCGGATTCGAAACCAAAGAATTCGACGATGTCGAAGTGCGGCCCAACCAGGACAATCGGCTCTTTGCCGAACTGCAGTCCACAAATGCCACACTCCGAGTCGTCACCGATGTAGAAGGCGCCGATGTCATCGTCGACGATCGAGTCGTGGGCCAGACCACTGACGGCGATTCCGACAGCTTCGGCGTCGAGTACTCCGACGCCGACCTCGAGGTCCGCATTGTCCATCCCGAACTCGGCGAAGTGCGGCGCTCGGTCGCCGATCTCGATTCGGAAATTCGCATCGACGGCGGCGATTTTTCCCGATCGGACTGATCGCAGCGGACGGTCACCCAAATGTCAGGTGATGCGGGGGGCTAGCGGGCCCGGCCGCGCCGGGTGACATCAGCCCCACTGGTGGAGGACACCAACCCCTATGACTTCTGCTCGAGGATCGCGACCTCCATCAACGCCTCGAGTTCCACGACATCCAACACCGTTTCGTGGGTTCCCTGCAGAAACACCGGCGGTGCGACGCCGTTGTCGTAGGCTTCCTTCCAGCGTTCGGCGCACAGACACCACCGATCTCCGGGGGAGAGTCCCGGAAATTTATGGGCCTTCGACGGCTTCGTGAGGTCATTTCCGCGGGCTCGTGAGAACTTCAAAAACTCTTCGGTCACCTCTGCGCACACAACGTGATTGCCCCGATCTTCGGGACCGGTGCGACAACAGCCGTCGCGGTAAAATCCGGTCTTCGGGCTGTGACTGCACGATTTGAGTGGGCCTCCGAGTACATTCTGGGCCATATGTCATCCTCTGTTGTGGATCGGGCTAACCGTCGAAATATTGCTCACTGCGGTGGCAACGACGCCCCGCCGTCAGCGGTGTCGCAATGCATGGACACGTTGACAAGCCCGAAGCGGTGACGTCAATAAGGTCCCATCCGGCGGCGCGGGCCTCCGGGCTAACCACTGCGTATCAATCTGTGTATCGATGACCGGGAAATGCCCATGAGTGATGTTCTCCAGGAACTCGTCGAATTGCTCTCACTTGAAAAAATCGAGGAGAATCTATTTCGGGGTCAAAGCCAGGATCTCGGCTGGGGCACCGTCTACGGCGGCCAGGTCCTGGGACAGGCTCTGTCGGCGGCCGTCCAGACGGTGCCCGACGACCGGCATGTCCACTCCTTACACTCCTATTTTCTGCGCCCCGGTGACGTCGACCGACCCATCGTCTACGACGTCGATCGGATCCGCGACGGCGGCTCGTTTACCACCCGCCGCGTCGTGGCGATCCAGAAAGGACGGCCGATCTTCAATATGTCGGCCTCATTTCAGATCGAAGAAGAGGGATTTTCGCATCAAGCCGAGGCCCCCGATGTCGCCGACCCCGCGGGATTGATGACGGACCGCGAGCGAATTTCGAAATTTGTCGATGGACTTCCGGAGCCGATGCAGAAACTGGCGATGGCCGAGCGCCCCTTCGAGATTCGCCCCGTCGATCCCATCGAAGACCCGGTGTCTCCCGACAAGGGCGAGCCCCGCCACAGCCACTGGATCAAGACCAGCGGTGAACTCAGCGACAACCAGTCGCTACAGCGCTTTTTGCTGGCCTATGCCTCGGATTTCGAATTTCTGATCACATCGCTCCGACCTCACGGCGTCACCTGGCTGACCCCGGGGATGCAGGTCGCCAGTGTCGATCACGCCATGTGGTTTCACCGCCCGTTTCGCGTCGATGAGTGGCTGCTGCACTCCATCGACAGCCCGTCGGCATCGGGCGGCCGCGGATTTGTGCGGGGCAATATCTTTGATTCCGACGGCAATCTCGTGGCCTCCACCTCCCAGGAGGGATTGATCCGAGAACGCGACACCGACCAGTAGTCGACACTACTGGGCGGCGTCCTCGACGGTATCCGAGGACTGGTCGCCGTCGGCCTGTGCGCTGCGATAGTCCTCGAAGGCCCGGCGATAGGACTGGATGATGGTCTCTACGGATTCCACGGCGTCGATGTGCTCGACGCTCTTTCCGGCCTGCCAGTAGTCGTCGTAGCCGCCGGAGCGTTTGTTGCCGCGCGCCAACTTGAATAGCGATTTTGCGGAGTAGAAGGCCCGCATCAGGTGCTTGAGCTTCGGGTGCTGGAGCATCCAACTGGCGATCGGCCCCGCATCGGTGCCCACTCGCTTGACGAACTCCGTTTCAATGACCGAGACCGGCACTCCGGAGATGCGCTTGGTGAGCACGATATCGTCTTCGCGGGCATCGACAATCGCCTGTTTGTAGTCCTCGTGAGCCGTGCACTCCTCGGAGGCGATAAAGCGCGTTCCCAGCTGGACGGCCTGAAAGCCGATATTCAACGTCTCGACGTATTCGTCCGGCGAGCCCACGCCACCGGCCGACACCAATGGCACGCCGAGGTCCGACAGGTCGTCGAAGAGTGCCTGCGGCGACTTCTCACCGGCGTGTCCACCGGCCCGGCCGTTGACACAGATCAGGCCATCGACGTCTTCTCGAAGCGCTCGTTCGGCCCACTTGCGCTCCGTGACGTCGTGATAGACCACGCCGCCGGCGGCGTGCACCTTGTCGACGACCCAGTCCGGCTTGCCCAGGGCGCTGATAAAAAAGCGGATGCCCTCTTCCAGGGCGATGTCGACCCACTTTTTCATGCGATTTTCGTAGACCTTCGACGATTTTTCGACCAGTGCATTAAACCCCACGGCACCGCCGTCACAGCGGTCCTGAATCATGCGAATCGACTCCCGCAAATCCTGGCGGTGCGCAAATTTGGTCGACAGCGGCTGCATCACTCCCACCGCCCCCTGCTCGACGACGGAGGCCACCAATTCGTTATTCGAACAGGGATACATGGCCCCGCAGATCAGTGGGATTTCGGCGCCGGTGTCTTCGAGAAATTGTTCGGTCATCGTTGAGCTCTCCATTCGATTGGGCGATGTCGCCGGCGACGGCGCCATCGTCCACAGTCAGTAAACGCGTTGTCAGTCCCTGTCAGCTCACCATGAATCCCGGTCCAACCCAAGGCGTGTAGACCGCGGATTGGGCGGGACTCCGGGATTTGTGGCACTGCGCCGGCAGTGATACCCATTGGCACCCGGCGTCTGCGTTCGATAACCTGTGACCGCAATCGCCTCATCTACCTCGGGAGACCTGACGATATGACCATCGCTTGCGCCAGAACACTGCTCGCTTTGATGTTGTCGGTATCGATACTGGCGGTCACGGGCTGCGACGGCGATGATGACCGGACTCAATCCGGCGTCGAGCGCCTATTTCCCACCGACGACAACCCGGTACAGCCCTATTCCAATTGCCTATTTACCTCTCCGAAGTGGTACGAGAGCGGCGACGACAACTGGATTATTGTCTCCCGGGCCGCCGGCATCATCGAGGGCATCGACCCCAATACCGGCCAGACCGACTGGAGCGTGGAATTACCCCAGCCCGACACCGGCGTGCCCTATCTACTGGCGACACCGGCGATCGTCGGCGACAAGTTGATTGCCGCCTACCACGCCATCGACAGCGACTACGGCGATT
>CAYUPT010000241.1:0-6390 GCA_964446725.1 uncultured Bradymonadales bacterium
GGCACCACCCAACTCGGCGTGGCAGGTGGTGACGGTGATCACGGGATTGATCCCCTGGTCGACCAGGCGATCGACGCCGGAGAGAATCTTCTCGAAGGTTCCCCGTCCGCGAATGGCATCATTTTCCGACGGCGTCGTCCCATCGAGAGATACCCGAAGATCGAAACTGTAGCGGCTCTGGCGAAATTGCTCGCCGAGCCAGGCTGCCATCTCTTCGTCGATGAGGATGCCATTGGTCAGCACCGTCAG
Organism: uncultured Bradymonadales bacterium; assembly: GCA_964446725.1. Lineage (GTDB taxonomy): Bacteria > Myxococcota_A > Bradymonadia > Bradymonadales > Bradymonadaceae > SLJM01. The sequence continues at coordinate 250 of CAYUPT010000241.1, forward strand.
CGGCCCGTGCTGAAGCGCCATTTCGATCATGGTTCGGATTTCGGGGTGCATAAACGGCTCACCGCCGGTGAAGTAAAACTCCTTGACGCCCTCCTCGACGGCTCGTTCGATGGCATCATCGACCTGCTGGAGCGTCATCATGTCGTGACTGTCGTTCTTGGGTCCGCAGGAGATAAAACAGTGCAGACATGCGAGATTACACAACGTCCCGGTCACCTGCAGCCACAGCGTGTCGAGATGGTCCAATTCGAGTTCGGGAGCATCTACGGCGCTTTCGTCGGGCTTGACCCGCTGCTCGGCATTATCGATGAGGTCTCTGGCACTAAGTAGGCTCAACGGTAGTCCTGGAGGGGTTGTGGTGTCGTTGCATACTCGTCAATGTCACTGGGCCACCGCCGTATCGCACATCCGCCGCATCGCGCGGTCGGGCCCGGAGGCCTTGCTGTGGTGATGATGGTACCGCGGTGGCGGGAGTTTCAAGAAAATATTTGCACTCTTGGCGTCTGGTCACAGTTTCAACTACGCCGAAACACTCAAAGGACCCGTTGGTGCAGCGAGCTTTCGACGCAGCCAACAATGATGTCGGCCAGTTTTCTTGGCCAGCAGTCCGGCAACCTCTATAGTGGGCGGTGGTATCGACTCCTATGAGTCGCCCCCCACCGCCAGGCGGTTGCCGAAACAGGTCGATTCAGGCCGCGAGTTCTCGATGTTGAGGCTCGTCGAAGGGCACGGATGCCCGCCGCCTTTAACCCCGGTGGATCTCCAATGATGGTGAACGACGATGATCAATTCCATCTCCAAAACGACGATTTCCGGAATTTGTATGTGTCTGGCATTCGGGATCAGCGCCCAGACTGCGGTAGCTGAACCGACCTCCGAAGCCGAAGCCGACGACGGCGATCCTCAGGCCCGACAGGTTATCGACGCCGCCGATGGCCCGGACGCCGCCGATGCCGTCGACGGCGCTGTCGATGAAGCCATCGACGACACCCGACAGGCCGACGGCCGACAGGAGGCCCTCAATTCGATCGACCGGGCCCATGACGCCGCCATCATCCGCACCGATCTGGAGTTGGAAGCCCACCACGACGTCGATGCCAGTCTGGACGGCGACGCCATGCGCGATCACCTGGATGCCGACCGCGTCGACAGGCTTCGGCGCCTGCTGGACCGGTTCAGCGATGCCGCCGATGCCGACGATGCACCGATCGCGCTGACCCGGCTTAGAGATATCGGCCACCAACTCACCGATTCCAGCACCTCTCATCTGGCACTTCAGCCCTACGTCTCCGATCCGCGCTGGCAGGAGGCGATGCAGCGACTCCAGGACGACGAGTGCAGCGAGGCTCTCGACATCGCCACCGACGTCCTCGGCCCGCCCGAAATCCACATCGACGGCGAACCGGCCATCGCCTACGCCTTTGCCCGAATGAAAGAATGCAATGACGACGGCACCCACCGGCAACGGGGCCGCCAGATCATGAGCGAACTCAGCGAATTGAGTTCACCCGTCGGGCGTCTCGCCCGTCAGCAACTGGGTCGCTCTACGGAATCCGTCGACGACGCCGTCGGAGTCACCGGACATATCCGCCAGGCCAAGCGGCAGGCCCGACAGGGCGATGTCGACGGCGCCATCGATCAGTTGATCGATTTTCGAGGCGAGCTCGACGGCGGTTGGGATCGCCACCGCGTCCGGCTTGCGGAGGCCGAAATCCTGGAAGAGGCCGGGCGTATCGACGAAGCAGTCATGGCCTATCGCGCCGTCTACCGAAAGACCTCCGGGTGGCGAAGCAGCGATAATATCGCCTCCCAGATCGAATCCGCTGAGGACCGCCTCGACCGCTCGATTATCACCTTTGGTGACCGCGTCGATCGGATGCGCTCGCTCATCAGCCGCGGTCGGTACCGCCAGGCGCGGGCCGTCTCGCGAGAAAACGCCCAGCTGCGCGGTGTAGGCGGCACCGAAATCCGCGGCTGGACCCGCTACCGTCAGGCCCTCCAAAGCGAGCGCCAGCGCAATCGGGAAACGGCGGTCGACGAATTCGAAGAGGCCAACGACCTGGTCGAAGACGAGACGATCCGCCCCCGCCTGTATTTTGGATGGGCCCGGGCGCTCCGGCGGACCGGCGGCAATCAGGAGGCCATCGCGCTCTACGATCGAATCTGTGAGGAATACCCCGATCATCGACTCTGTGAGCGCGGATTATACGAGGCCGGTCGTCTCTATCAGTACCAAAACGACCACGACGAGGCCCGCGCCCGATTCTCGGCGCTGGTCAGCCATCACCCCTTTAGCGAACAGGTCCCCGATTCACTGTGGCGCTACGCGCTGAGCGCCTACCTCCAGGACGACTTCGACGACGCCATTCCCCCTCTGGAGACCATCGTCGACCACTACGGTGATATTCAGGACGCGTCGGAGCTGACGATTGGCCTCAAGGCCCACTACTGGCTGGGCGTCAATCATCTGGAGCGCGGCGACGACGACCAGGCACGGCGCTGGCTGCAGGCGACGATCGATGAAGGGCCCTTTACCTGGTATGGACGCCTGGCGGCCGCCCGGCTCGCCGATGCCGGGATGCGGGCTCGCATCCCGCAGCCCACAGCGCGACTGACTCGCGATGAAATCGAACACCTGGCCACGCTGCGCGTACCCGACAATCCGCGGTTGGCCACGGCCGCTCAATTGACCCGGCTGGGGCTGTACGACGAGGCCTTGAGCGAAGTTCGCTCCCAGCTCAATGTCCATCCCGAACCGGAAGGGGGAACCCGACTTCGCTCCGCCCTTCACCTGGCCGTCGACGAGCCGAACTGGGCGCACTGGATTATGAAGTCCGAAATCGACGAAGATGGACCGACTCACAGCACCCTTCGAGACTGGGGGCTGGCATTTCCGCTGAGCTACTTCGAATTATCTCACGAGTACGGCGAGCAATTCGACGTATCGCCTCATCTCGTCCAGGCCATCATGCGCCAGGAAAGTGGCTTTCGCCCCCAGGTCAGCAGTCACGCCGGAGCCATGGGATTGATGCAATTGATGCCGGGTACGGCCCGATATACGGAGCGGACCTTCTTTGATGAACAAAACTTAAGCCGCAGCCAGATCCTCGACGAATCGACCAATGTGCGCCTGGGCACCATGTATATTCGCATCCACGAAGCCCATGCCTCCGACCACACGCCGCTGGCACTGGCCGGCTACAACGCCGGCCCGTCGCCTCTGCAGTCATGGTTTGAGCGCTTCGGCGATCGCGGCGTCGATGCCTTCGTGGAGTCGATCACCTATCGCGAGACCCGCGGCTATGTCCGCAAGGTCATGACCAGCTACATCACCTACCAGGGGCTGTATGGCGACGGCCAATTGCCTCAGATTGACCTGGAGTTGCCCGACGAACTGCGCAACTGGGGTGAAGTTCCGGAGGTCGACGAAGGCGAGCCGGTATCGATGCTGTTAAACTGACCTGCCAATGTACTGCTAAATAGTTGTCCTTGCACCGGGAATCGAGATGGAACGCCGTATTCGCCAGACGTTAGGCGAGGTATTCGATGCTGAAGTCGGCCGCCGGGCCACCCTCGATCATCTCGGCGGTCATGCATCGCTTCGCATCTACTGGCGGGTCCATCTGCCCACCGATCTCGAGCCCCCGCGGCCCTACCCGCGCGGAGAGTCCTCGATGATGGCCATGGTGCTTCCCGAAGGCGCCGACCCCTTCGAGAGCGCCGAGGGCTTGTCTGAAGATGCACAACGACCGCAGAAGATGCCCTTCGTCGACGTCCAGAGCTACCTGGCGGATATCGGCATGCCGGTCCCCGCAATCGACACTGTCGACCTGGACCGCGGTGTCCTTCTACTCGAAGATCTGGGCGACCGGCTCTTCGAAGACGCCGTCGTCGACGCCGATACCGATGACGACGTCCAAGATTTGTACCGCCAGGTCATCGATGTACTGGTCGACCTCCAGCGCTCGGTGCTTCGCGAACAGAGCGAGCGCACCGACGAAATCTCACCGTGCATCGGCTTTGAACGCCGCTTTGACCGCGACTTACTTCGCTGGGAACTCGACCACTACCTGCAGTGGGGACTTGTCGCCAGAGTCGGTGACGATACCGTCGCCGCCCACCGCGACGAGCTCCAGAATTGTTTTGAGCAACTGGTCGATGAATTGCTGGCCCTGCCCCAGACGCTGGTCCTTCGCGACTACCAGTCCCGAAATATCATGTGGAAACAGACGGACTGGATCCTCATCGACTTCCAGGATGCACTGATCGGGCCCTTCGTCTACGACCTGGTGGCCCTGCTGCACGACTCCTATGTCGAACTACCCGACGACGCGATTGCACCGCTGGTCGACCACTACATCGAGCAAGGCCACAAAGCGGGCCTGCCATGGTGTGCCGACGCCGACGATGTCCACCGCGCCTTTCATCTCCAGACCATCCAGCGCAAACTCAAGGATGCCGGGCGCTTCATCAATATCGACCGCACCAACGACGACCCCTCCTTCCTTGACTATTACGAGCCCTCCATCCAATACGTGCGGTACGCGCTGGAGCAACTCGACGATTTTAACGCCTTTGCACAGTTGCTCGACGAGCTCGAACCGGCATTTACCAACTGAATTTGCACTGCGGATCACGACATGACCGAAGTATCGACCAAGCCCGCCAGCGGAATGCGCGATTTCTTGCCCGAAGAGGCGGCGCGCCGAAAGCGCATCTTTTCGATCATCGAAGAGGTCTACGAAAGCTACGGCTTCGAACCGCTGGAGACCCCGTCGCTGGAGCGGCTGTCGACGCTTCTGGGTAAATACGGCGACGAGGGCGACAAATTACTGTTCAAGGTTTTAAAACGCGGCGAAAAACTGAGCCGGGCACTCGACAGCGACGATCCCGGTGAATCCGATATTGCCGACCACGGCCTGCGCTACGATTTGACCGTACCCCTGGCCCGGATTGTCGCCGAATACCAGAACGAATTGCCTCGCTTTTTTAAGCGCTATCAGATCGCGCCGGTCTGGCGCGCCGATCGACCTCAACACGGTCGCTTCCGCGAGTTTTATCAATGCGACGTCGACATCGTCGGCTCCACGTCGATGACTGTGGACGCCGAGGTCACCGCCGCCCTCGCCGAGGTCCTGCAGCGACTCGGCTTTGGCGAATTTCGAATCCACGTCAATCACCGCCGCCTTCTGGCCGCCATCATGCAGACGGCGGGCATTCCCGAAGAAAAGCAAGACGGCGTTTTGATTTCGATCGACAAGCTCGACAAAGTCGGTCGAAACACCGTGATTGAAGAACTGGAAGAAGAGCGCGGACTCTCCCCGGATGTCATCGACGAGCTGCTGCCGCTTCTCGGCGACCTTCCGGGCGCCGACAGCGACAACGAAAAGACGCTGTCCCGACTTCGCGAACAGGTCGGAGATCTGGACGACGGGGCCGCCGGCCTCGGCGATCTCGATGATCTGATCGATTTTGCCACCGACGGTCCGGCCGCCGACCATCTGGTCGTCGACCCCTATCTAGCTCGGGGACTCGCCTACTACACGGGACCGATCTTCGAGATTCGAAGCGACGAGGCCTCCGGCAGTATCGGTGGCGGTGGCCGCTACGACGATCTGATCGGAATGTTCACCAACAGCGAATTGCCGGCCTGTGGCTTCTCGCTTGGCATCGAGCGCATTTTGCTGGCCATGGAAGAGCGCGGCATGTTCGACGACGAACCGGCGCCGGCAGATATTTTGGTCACTGTCTGGAACGACGACTACGTCTCGAACAGTCTCGATCTGGCCCGCGATTTTCGCAGCGCCGGGCTCCGGGCCGATGTCTACCCGGATTCCGATCGCTACGGAAAGCAGTTTAAATACGCCGACCGCCGCTCCGTCCCCTACGTCGCCCTGCTGGCCCCGGACGAAGTCGAAAACGATGTGGTGGCCATCAAAGACATGAAAAGTGGCGACCAGGAGACCGTCGATCGCGACGAGGTCCTCTCCTGGCTACAATCGCGTATCGACGGATAATCGTCTCTGTCCTTCGAAGACTCCATGACCGATAGCGACTCCTCGGATTCTCCCGAACACTCCCGGCCAGCCCCCGGTGCCGGCGGCGTGATCGACCTCGATCTATCGCCCCACTGGAGTCTGG
>CAYUPT010000242.1:0-6379 GCA_964446725.1 uncultured Bradymonadales bacterium
GCCGCTCCAGGACCTCTTCGACGATATCCGTGCTGCCGGCGACGGCTCTCGCCTTGAGCCAGACACCGCGCTCCCATGTGCTGCCCCAGTTCAGATAGTAGTCGACAAGCCCCGATACCGATGGCAACAACCGCCCGCGACTGCCCTCGGGGCGCAGCCGCAGATCGACTCGGAAGACCCGTCCGTCGTCGGTGACGTCATCGAGCATCTCGACGACATCGCGGACCACACGCCGCGCCCGCTTTCGCCGGCGACCCTCGACGTCATCGGCAGCCGCAAAAATCAGGTCCACATCGGAACTGAAATTGAGCTCGCGCCCGCCCAGTTTTCCCATGCCAAAAATGCAGAGCTTGTCGGCCAGTAAAGGATCGCCGCGAAGGCGCGTCGCCTCGTCGAGCGCCGCCTCCAGACAGACTTCGGCGATATCGGCGACTTCCGCCGTGGTACGGCGCACCGAGGCCCCCTCGATTTCGCGCAAGAATACGCGCAGCAACTGGCGGTGGCGAAACCGCCGCAATACGGATTGAAACCGCTGTTTCGAAGAGGTCTCGGTTCCGACACGGGCGGCGTCGACGTAGCCCCGCAATTCGGCGGCGAGTTCGTCGCGCGGCATCGGTTCCCGTCGCCAGCTGGTGCGACTGAGCCAGATCGCCACATCGGGTTCCTTTGTAAGCCTGCGCATCGGATACGAACCATGGCGCGCAAGCAGGCTACCGACGGCCACCGCCCCCGGGTCAGTGCCGACGGTCGGATGCTCCCCAAAGGTCTCCCACAGACGCACCAGCCTCCGGGCACTTTCGGCGGGCAGTTCGCCGGGGTCGACGACCCCTGCGACTTCGCCAACATCTAGCGCCCCCTCGCTGACTGCGCCGTCGAGCCTCTCGAGGCGCCGACGCAGTTCCTCGGCCTCCGTATCGAGTACCCGCTCCAGTTGGGAGCGAATCGCGCGCCAGTCGTGTTGCGTCATATCCAAAAACCCGCTCGTCTGTGCTCTCCAGGAATTGTGCGCCGACCCACTCCCCATCAAACGTAGAACGCAGCGACCGATGGCCACCGGGCCACCGCCGCTGCGCTGCCGAGATCGCTATGGCCGACGCATCCCGAGCTCACAGTGCCCCTTTCGGCACCGGGTTCCCGGTATCCATGCCGAACGACGTAGACTGCCAGATCACCACTTCCGGAGTCGGTTCCGACATCGATCTCCCAACTTCCCTGGGCATCGACTTCGACCTGAGAGAGCATCGGGAAGTTGCCCTCTCCGCGGTGGTCGTCGGAGGCTGTGATTTCGCCGTCGGGAGCGACCAGATCGATCCAGGGGTCCAGGTCGGTGGCCGTGGTATCGCCGGCGGGTACGACGAAGACCGAGATGCGGTCGCCGGCGTCGAATTCGGCACCAAATGATCGCACTTCATTGCCGGGTTCGACACTTGCCTGAAACCCGGCGGGAAAGGCGTCGATAAGCATCGGCTCCGACGGGATGGCTTCACTGGCATCCAACAATGTCGCGTCGTCGACAAGAATTTCGTCGATTGCCAACTCGGCACTCCAGCTGTCGACATCGAATTCGCGCGGGAACATCAGCCCTCGCAGGCGCTGACTGTCGCCGCTGGCGGATGCGACGGTATCGTCGTCGCGCTGCAGTAGTCGGTAGGACATATCGCGGAATTCGACGGCCGCCGACTGCTCTTCAGCGGCGGCAAGTGCAGCGAGGCCCGCCGTTTCGCTGGTAAATGCGGCAACTCGCGGGCGCAGCCCGTCTTCAAAGGTCACGGTCTGCGCTTCGTCATAAATCGCCGGTGTTACGGGAGCGACGGAGAGTCCGAATTCCGTCGACGACCCCAGCGGCCCCTGCGGATCGACGACGGCGACGTAGACCTCGTCGACACCGTCGGCGTCAAAGACTCCGTATGCCCCCTGGGACTGCCCGACGCGCTGCATCGTATCGGCATTCAGGACGCGATACGCCAGCGGATCGCCGAGTTCGGTATGCCCCGTGGCATTGACGGTGTAGCGCCGGTACTCATCGACATCGAAGCGCCACCAGCTTCCCCGAAGCTCTTCCAGTTGGTCCGTCGTCTCCGACGGCGCCTCGGCATCCTGGACGTCGACGGAATGTACCCCCAGCGAGTAATCACTATCGATATCGGTGGGGTTGGAGACGATGACCAGCATTTCCGTATCGGAATCGACGCGGGCCGCCGCCATTTCCGTATCGCCGTCATCGTCGAAGACGTCTGTCGCCTGCGGATTACCGCTCAACTCCAGCTCCGGCGTCGGCCCCGTATCGGACGTCACCCGTGCTTCGATGACCTCTCCGGCCGAGGCCGTAAATCGGTAGACGTTGTCATCGCCCTCGCCTTCGATGGTGCTCTCGACGACACTATCGATGTCGATATCCTCCGCCATATCCTCTGCGGAGACCTCCAATTCGATCTCATCATCGGCGACGATGGGCTGACCGGAGTCGTCGCGAATTCCGACAATGACATCGCGATGGGGTCGGTGGAGAAATGACGTCGACGAAGTGGTGCTGTCATACAGTTCACCGGTATGTCGGTCGACGAGCTCCACATCCTGGCCGAAGCTTCCGCTGTAATCCAAGTCGTATTGATAGCCGGCGCGAAAGTCGAAGTCGTACAATCCCTGCTGGCCGGCATCGAGTTCGACGGGAAGGGTTATCGGAAACGCACCGCCCACATCCTGAGCTTCGTCTTCGATGGAGAGTCGCTCCACGGAGAGCTCATAACTGTACTCCGGGCCTCCAACCGGGAGGTTACTGTCTGCATTGCCGGCATGGGTGATCTGAATGACGGAGTCCAATATATTCCCGGAATTGACCAGTGCCGACATCGATCCGGTGCGCGCAGACTCCGAAGCTCCCAGACCGCGATGCCAGTCGATGAACGTCCCGAATCCGGTCAGCCGACCCAGACCCAGCTCCGGAACCAGTTGGCTCTCCGGATGGGGCTGCGCCTGGATCCGGACGAAATCACCGGGTCTGGCGTACAGCAAAAATCGGTCTTCATCGGCTGCAAGACTGGTATCGCTATCGGGAATGGGAGGCCCGATCATGGAGTCGATCACCGATCCGGGCCGCATCCAGAGCAGGTGATCTTCGCGAAGCAGCCGCGGTTCCTCGGTGAATTTCTGGTGTTCCGGCTTATCGATTCCCGCGATATCGACGACGATATCATTTTCTCCCTGGACCTGGTGGCCCTCCACGAGGACATCGATATTGTCGTGATCGCCGACTTTGATGGTCAACTCGTTGCGCATCGACTCCGTGTCGACCTGATCTTCGGTGGTATAGGCCAGCACCTCGCCGGTATCTCCGTCGAGTACCTGGATCGATGGGAAGAGAATTGAAAATTGATTCTGCGGCGCACCGGTCGCCTCGATGCGCAGGGCATCTTCGTCGGAGGCATCCAGCGAAAATATCTGAGCTTCGCCGCTGTCATAGGGGACGATTTGGCGGGGGATCGGCAGACTGACGGGCAATCCCTGGGGCAGCGGCGGTGCACTCACCGAGACCCGGTAGTCGTAGTCGCTGCCACCGGTATTGCCACCGGAGGAGATGAAGTTATTGAAATCGGAGACCGCAAAAATGTAGACGCCCGGAAGGGGAAGATGGACATCGCGCACCGCCGACTCGCCCTCGCCGCCGGCGATGACGGGGGTCGAGAAATTGGAATTATAGGTCGAAAAATCATCGCCGCGGACAATCAGCGCCGGCCACGTCGTCCCGCTCGGAGCCTCGAGGTGAAACATCACCGTCGTCGGCTCATCGACCTCCAGAGCATACCAGTTTCGCTCACCGGGCTCTTCGATCGTCCCCTCGACAGCATAGGGCATGTCGAGCAACCAGTTTTCGCGGGCCTCCCAGAAGTTGCTGTTCGGACCGCCGTCATCTTCGTGGATGACGCCCCGCGTATTGGGATTTGCCGGGTCGTGAAAATACGGGAAGTTCGCACAGGCATCACCGATGCCGTCGCGGCTTCGGTCGGCCTGGTCGGGATTGGAGATGGCCGGACAATTATCGTCGACGCCGTCGACTCCCAGGTCGGGATCGATGTCGTCGCCGTTGTCATCTTCGCCGTCGTTGTCGTTTTGTCCGGCGTCGGGGTCGTCGTTTTGCTGGACATCGTTTTGAGCACTGTTGTCGTTTTGCTGCTCATTATCCGACGGCGGCTCCGGATCACCACAGCCGAGGGCCACCCCGAATGCGACCAACAATCCCAACCAACGACCACTGCGTAACGATGGGGCTACCATGTCCAAATCCTTTGTGTGGCGACTGCCAAAATAGTGGCATCGCCAGGCATCAATCGTCGCTCTGAGCGTTCTCGACCTTGCGGTATTCCGCTTCGTACAGACTCCACGAATCGTGGACAATACCGAGGTTTTTCTGATTCATCTCCAGCGGTTCGTCGACATCGCGCTCGATAGCTCGCATCTGATAGGCGATCTCGGCGATCCGGTCGCAGATCAGACTCAATTTGTCGAGCTCTCGCGTCTTTCGGTTTTCTCCGGCGAAGTGTTCTCGATAGTCGGCCATAATCTCGTTGGCCTGACTACCGAGGCCACCGGCCAGTTGCCGGGTATCGACGGAGTCGCGAGCCTCGCGGATACTCTGAAGTTCCGACTCGTAGACATCGAGCTTCTGCGAGACCGTATCCATGTTACGGCGGTTGGCATCCGAAACCAAGCCGTCCTGCTGGAGACCGTGCATTCGCTTGTGGATGCGCTTGAGCTGACTGATGACCCGCTCCAGAAGCCCCGGCCGGCGCGTCGGTCTCGGTTTGCCGGCAAAGTGATCGGTGTAGATGGCGAATTGGTTGTTGGCCAGCTGGGCCAGGAGGTCGACCTGTTCTTCCGGTGTTCCACTTTGCTGAGCACTCTCAATGGCCCGGTATTCGTCGCGGTAGGTCTCTTTGTTGCCGCGAACCACTTCCAGGTCGGATTGAAGTCCCGATTCGCCCTCTTCGTCGATAAGCGATTCCATATCGCTTTCGATCCGCTCGAGCTCGACGATAATTTCGGTCAGCAGGCCGGTGTCGCGGGTGGCTCGATTTTCGCCGGCAAAGTGGCGGTAGTAGCGGCCGAACTCCATATTGGCCTCGGTGGCCAGTCGGCTGGCTCGCTCGGAGGTCGGGCCGTTTTCCTTGGCGTCGACGACCTTGAGGCGCTCCTCGCGGTAATTATTTCGATTTCGCTTCGCCATATCGAGAAGTGAAACCATGGCCGGATCGCGGCCATCGGCCATGGAGTTTTCGGCGGCAGCGATGATGCCGTCCAGTTCCTCGATGAGCTCATCGAGCAACTCCAGGTCTCGCGTCGCCCGCGGTTTGCCGGCGAAATGAGCCTCGTAGCGTTTGTAGACGTCTTCGGCCTGTGTTTTGAGCGTTTTAAACGACGTTTCTGTCATGGTCTCCACCGTACATCGTGGGAAATTGTCGGAGCGCGGCCCGGAGGCCATCGTTCTCTCCGACATATGTAGTTGTTACTGGTCTGTAGAGCAAATTTCGTCTCGCCAAAAGCACACCTCAACAGGGCATCAATCCCGAGGTGTATTCGGCACAATCAGGGTCGAACAGGTCATTCGCTGAACCCACTTTCCTTTAACTGGCGACGCGCCCTGGCGCTGGTCGGGGCGACGATGGCCGAGCACCAGCCAGTCGATGCCCTGGTTTTCGACAAAGCTCCGCAGCCCGGCGACCGGCGGCTCAGCAATGGTCTTGGACTTCCAGTCCAGGCCTTCGAGGACTTCGCGATGGCGATCGGTGTACTCCTGCATCGAATTGCGAGCCCATTCGACGACCTCCGTGCGCTCGACGCCCGGCGGCAATTCCCCCTGGCGAATAATCGTCGATGACGGAAGGGCGTGGGCGTGGCAGATGCGCAGCGAGGAGTCGAACTTCCGGGCCAGCCAGCTCGCCTCGTGAAGTGCTCCATCGGAGGTCTCCGAAAAATCGGTCCCCATGCCGATGGTCATATCCTTCTCGACGCGGTGAAATTCCGGGTGGGCGATCGCAAGTGTACACGGAGGCCGTCCCGACAGCGTCAGGGCTGTGGAACCGAAAATCAGGCGATTCCACGCTCCGCGACCGGACATCGCCAACACCAGACAGGCGATGTCGTCGTCCTGGGCTCGAGCCCGCAACTCGCTGTCCGGTCCGCCGACCTCCAGGGTCACCGTATCGGGGACGGTGTCCGAGCTTTCTTGGTACCAATCGACGACGCGGCGCTCCACCTTCTCGCGCAGCTCTTTGTTGCGAAACATCTTGTACTTTTTGTCGCCGTCGTAGCCGGTGGCATCAAAGACATGCATCACCTCCACATCCATTCCGAATGCATCGGCAAAATCGGCACCGACACGAGC
>CAYUPT010000243.1:0-2557 GCA_964446725.1 uncultured Bradymonadales bacterium
AACCGTGAGGTCCTGACGTTACGGCCCGGGCTTTCTGCCGGCGTCGGTTGGACTCACCGCTGGACGTACTCCATGCGAAGTCGGACCAGGAGGTCGTGGAGTTCGGGCTTGCCGCGGGGATCGTCGGGAAGTTCGCTGGCCATCCGGGCGTCGTCGAGTTTGCGGACGAGCCGCCGATATTCCCGCTCGTAAAACTCGAGATCGTGGTCGTCGAGCAACGTGTCTTCGGAGCCCTGGAGCTTCATCGTGATCAGATCGGTCAGATACGGCAGCCGGTACCGATGATTGAGTCGCATCAGATTTGACTCGACCTCGCCAGTCTCCATCAGGTGTAGACCGGTCAGCAGGACCCGAAACACATACAACAGGGGCTTGAGCTTCGGGGTCCTCCCCAGGGAATCCCAGACACTTTCGGCGTAGCCCCGGTAGGCGTGGCCGTGGTTTTTGGTGATACACCCCTCGGCGATCTCGCGCAGTTCGTCGAAGTACGGCGTCCGGTGGTGCATCAGCGGCGAAAAGATGTGTTCCAGCACATTGCCACTTCGCCCCAGGAGCATCTCGAAGTACTTTTTGATGTCGTGGGTCACCAGGTCGACTTCGACGCCGTCGACGGTCTCCATCATCTCGATGGTCTCGCGCTCGGTGTAGAGACCGACGACTTTTTCGATGGGCAAAATGTGGGCGCCCCGGATGTCGCAGTCGGAGTCGTGGGAGGGGAATCCGTAGAGATGACTCCCGGATATACTGGCGAACAACAGAGGATGGGGCTGGCGATTGAGGACGGTCTCGATGACCTGATCATTCATCGCCTGCATCAGTATCTCCTCGGCTCGGTCCCCGGAGGTGGTGTCACACTCGCCGGGGGCATCGTCGCACACTCTGAGGCGTCGCGCCAGCAGGACCGTCGACTTGCGTGACGTCTCATACCGGTGACGACGGCATCTCACCATCGGCAGTCTTTTGGCACGACCCTCCGTTCATGTACGCTCCTCCCGAGATCATCGTCACCTACACACCACGTTGACTCCCATGACCAGTGACACCATCGCCACCGAGACCGTCGACAATCTCGACGCCATCGACCCCGATGCCTGGAATCGACTCGTCGGCGACGGCAGTCCCTTTCTGGAGTATGGATTTCTCCGGACCCTCGAGACATCGGGGTGTCTCGACGCCGGCTCCGGATGGCGCCCCCACATCGTCATCGCCCGCAGCGAAGAGGGGCGACTCGTCGGTGCCGTCCCCTTGTATCTGACGCAGAACTCGGAGGGCGAATTCGTCTTCGACTGGAGCTGGGCCGACGCCGCCCGCCGCGCCGGCATCGACTACTACCCCAAGGGCGTCGTCGGCGTCCCCTTTACACCGGTCACCGGCGCCCGCCTTCTGGTCTCCCCCGATGTCGACGACGCCGACGCGGTGCGCACGTCGCTGGTGGAGGCGACCCTGAATATTGCCGACGAATTGCAGCTTTCGTCGGTCCATTTCAACTTTATCCCCCCCGAACGGCGGGCGATCTTCGAAGACACCGGCCTGCCGATCCGCACCGGCGTCCAGTATCACTGGAATAACGACGACGGCACCGACAGCGCCGACACCTACGATGACTTCGACGACTTCCTGAGTCGTTTTCGCTCCAAGAAACGCTCCAATATCCGCCGCGAGCGCCGCAAACTCGGCGAATCCGGCGTCACCACCACCGTCAAGACCGGCGATGATATCGACGAAAACGATATGCGCCGGATGTATCGCTACTACCTCGATACGGTGCACAAACACCTCTACGGCCGCCAGTATCTGACCGAGGAATTCTTCGTTCAACTCCGAGAGGCCCTGCCACATCGGCTTCACATGGTCTTTGCCGAACGCGACGGCGCCCCCTTTGCCGGAGCCCTCAATTTGATGAATGACCGGCGACTCTTCGGCCGCTACTGGGGCTGTGAAGAGGAGGTCAAATTCGCCCACTTCGAGACCTGCATCTACAGCGCCGTCGAGTGGTGTATCGCTCATAATATCGACGTCTTCGAGCCCGGCGCCGGCGGCGAGCACAAATTGACGCGCGGGTTTGAGCCGACGCGGACCTACAGCGCTCACTACGTGCGCGATCCCGGATTTCGCAGAGCGGTGACGGATTTCATCGAGCGCGAAACGGAACACGTGGAGGCGCAGATCGAGGAGATGCGCGACGATTTGCCGTTTAAGAAGGGACGGCGGTAATGTTGCGCAAAAAAAGGCACATTACGCCACGGGCGTAATGCCGGCGAGGCCGCCGGCGCTCCCCTCGTTCTCTCGACACCTCCCGCCTGACCTTCGACCGGTGCGCCTCCGGCCTCGGTGGCTTGACGCCTGCGGCGTCTATTCTTTTTTGCGACACCTCCCGCCTGACCTTCGACCGGTGCGCCTCCGGCCTCGGTGGCTTGACGCCTCCGGCGTCTATTCTTTTTTGCGACACCTCCCGCCTCACCTTCGACCGGTGCGCCTCCGGCCTCGGTGGCTTGACGCCTGCGGCGTCTATTCTTTTTTGCGACACCTCCCGCCTCACCTTCGACCGGTGCGCCTC
>CAYUPT010000243.1:2657-6370 GCA_964446725.1 uncultured Bradymonadales bacterium
CGGTGCGCCTCCGGCCTCGGTGGCTTGACGCCTGCGGCGTCTATTCTTTTTTGCGTTCTCTCTTCAACCACCCACCGACCAGCGCACGCCGATCATCGCCGATAGATACCAGTCAAAGCCCACCTGGTAGCGCCCCGGATTGTCGGCGTCCTCAAAGCCCATAAACCGCTCTTCCGTCGACGATTCGACAAAGGGGTCGAAGGCGGCGCGAAACTCAATGGGCACCGTACGCCCGCCGTCGGTATCGAATTCCAGCCCCACGGCGGCCACTGCCGCCACCGACAGATGCGGTGCGGTCTCGATTTGCTGAAGTTCGCCGTCGACACCGCGCTGCGAGACCTCGGCCCCAGTACTTACGCCCATCACAGGTTCGGCGCCGACGCCGACGGTGGGCCGCAGCACCCGTTCTCCAAACCCCCAGCGCAACAGCACCGGCAGGCGAATGACGTGGGTCGACAACACGACGTCGACGCGACCTTCGTCGCCGTGGTCCGCCCAGCCGACGCCGCGCTGATAGCCGTGGAGGACGTCGAAATTCAGTGCCAGTCGACCTCCTCCGTCCCGGTCGTACACCGGAGCGAAAAGTGTGGATCCCCAGGTGGCGCCTATGCCGCTAAATGCCGATCCCCACAGAAAGGTGTATTGACCGGTCGGATCCGCCGGTTGACTGAGAAGACTCCAGTTGACGCCCGTCACCGCCCCGGCCTCCAGCTCTGTGGCCTGCGCCGACTTCGGTGGGCCGACCACCGCGACTAACGCCGTCAATGCCAGGGCAAGAAACCATAGATGGCCGCGCCCTGACGGCGCCGCCATCTGTTGATCTCCAACATCTGTGGTCTGACTGGTCATTACTTGGAGACCGGGGCTACAAAATAGGTGCCGCTTCTCAGACGCGTTTGACTTCCACGTGCTTCATGACCACGTCGTCCTTGGGTCGATCGCGGCCGTCGGTTTCCACCTGAGCGATATCGTGGACCACATCCATCCCATCGACGACCTCGCCGAAGACGGCGTGCTTGTCGTTGAGATGCGGCGTCTCGCGAAGCGTGATGAAGAACTGGCTGCCGTTGGTGTCGGGTCCTGCGTTGGCCATCGACAACTTGCCGGGAGCGTCGTGACGCAATTCGGGGTGGAACTCATCGGCAAATTTGTATCCCGGTCCGCTGCGGCCGCTTCCCGAAGGATCGCCGCCCTGGACCATGAAGTTCGGGATAATTCGATGAAAGATGACGCCGTCGTAAAACGGTCCCGTCGTCTCCTCGAAGGTCTCCAGATCTTTGTAGGCTCGCTGGCCGGTGGCCAGTCCCACGAAGTTGGCCACCGTCTTCGGGGCCCGCTCTTCGAATAACTCGACTTCGATATCGCCTTTATTGGTCTGAATGACGGCACGCAATTCGCCGTCGCCGGGGACGTAGTCTTCCGGGGTTTCGTCGAATTCTTTGACGTTGTGCTGACTCATGAATGCTCCAAGTTGGGTTCAGAAAATGATCGTCAATATGCCTGCTATTGGTACAGCGCGTTGGGCCGAAGTACTATCACAGGCCGAGGTCGAATTCGTAGAGGACACCGGCAAAGACGCCGAAGTGGCCGAGGTAGACGCCGTCGTAGATGATCTGTCCGTCTTCGCCTCGGGCTCGTTCCTCCATCTCCTGGTCGTATCCCAGGGTGTAGCCGACGCGCAATTCAACGGGAATGCGCACCGGACCGGCACTGACTTCCACGCCCGCCGTACCCAGCGCCTGCCAGTAGCTCGACGGCTCGATCTGATTGCGCTCATTGAGCCGGTCCATATCGTTTTCACTGCCGTAGCGCCGATTGCCGTAGGGCTCCTGGGTGTATTCGAGCTCGCTCGACATCTGGCCGACGTACTGCAACCCGGCGCCGAGGAAGGGCCGGACCGAATCGGAGGGAATATTGACCTTGAGCAGCGCCGGGATCCGAAAGGAGCGCGTCGTCTGCTGGCTGTGGATCCGCGCTACATCCTGGCCGTTGACGCGCTTGTCGACGTAGCCCGCGGCATTGTCGGCGGAGTACGAAAAGCCGGTCTCCAGGCCCAGAAATCCGTCGTAGCGAAGCTCTAGTGACGCCCCGCCACCTCCGCCGGCGCCGCCGTGCGGGTAGTACTCGGGCTGAAACCAATTCGAATCGGTCGGCGGCGGCAGCGTATTGCCCTGGTTATCCTCGATGGACTCGTTATCCTCGAAACCAAAGCCGGCGACTCCGGACACACCGCCGCGAATACCGACGGCCAGTTGCAACGTCGGCGTCTGGTCTTCGTCGACGTTGACGCTTCCCGTGCCCGCCACGGGCTCCGACGCAACGGGGTCGGCCTCCGATTGCAGCGCGGACTCGAGGTCATCGTCTGCCGCCGTCGCCGTCGCCGACCCGGCCAGTACTAAAAGCCCCGCACAACAGGCCACGCATCGAGATTGAAGTCTGCTCATTGCCGCTTCCTTCGCTACCGCCCACTGATCGCCGTGGTTGCGACGGGGCGCATCCAGTCACCATTGATTTGACAACACGTCGCCTGACCATACAACTTTGAGCGTTCGCGGCCAACACCGCCGGAGCAGCGACACTCGACGTCCGACCCCACGACTCACGCCCCGAGAGCCCCATGTCTTTTCGCGCCGGAATCGATGTCGGCGGCACCAATGCCCGCCTCTACCTATTTGACGAGGTGTTGACACCACTCGCCGAGTGCCGGCGCCGGATCCGCGACGCCAGTGGTCCCGACGAGATTGCTTCGACGCTCGTCGACATGCTCCGCGCCACGTGCTCCGATGCCGATGTGGCCATCGACGACGTCGACTCCGCCGGCATCGGTATCGCCGGCCAACTCTCCCTGGACGGACGCACCGTCCACAACGCACCAAACCTCGGCTGGCGCGACGTCGAATTCGCCGAACTCCTGTCGACGGCCCTCGAAGCCGACGACGCCGTCAGCGACCCGCCGGCGCTTCAAATGGTCAACGACCTCAACGCGCAGTTGTGGGGCGAATACATCGACGGCGCCGTCGAGGGCATCGACGACGTCCTCGCAGTGTATGTCGGCACCGGCATCGGCGGTGCGATCTTGAGCGGCGGCGAACTGGTGACCGGCGCCGACGCCAATGCCGGCGAAATCGGTCACTCCAAGGTCGTCGTCGGCGGCCGGCCCTGCGGCTGCGGCGAAAATGGCTGCGTCGAGGCCTACGCCGGCGGATTAAATCTCGAGCGGCGCATCGCCGAATTGGTCGACGACTCCAACGACCCCGAACTCGACGCCCTCCACAGCGACCAGGGCATCGATCTATCGGCGGCCGACGCCATGATCGAGGCCCGCCACGACGTCGGCGATATCTTCGAGGAAGCCACCGATTTTCTGTCGCTGGTCATCGCCAACGCCACGACGCTACTCAATCCATCGACGCTGCTTATCGGCGGCGGCGTCTTCGACAATTGCCACAATTTCCGCAGCATGACCCTCCAGAAGACGGTGCCCATCATTCTGGAGGTCGCCCGCCGGAATCTCTCGATTGAGCGCTCCGAAATGGGCGATTTCTCCGGCGTACTGGGCGCCGCCGATCTGGCCTATCGACACTGCGTTGGGTGATCATGAGCGATGTACTGACCGTCTCCGTAACCCCGATCCGCCCCGGCGGCGACGGCCCCCAGCTGTTCTGGGCCCGCCGGCGCGCCGACCGCGACTTTCTGGGCGGCTTCCACGCCTA